>JBILKC010000316.1:0-3325 GCA_044376885.1 Hylemonella sp.
GAGGCCGCGGCAGCCGAAAAGCAGGCCCGCATTGACTAGGGCCAGGATGTGATCGTTGGGGTTAACAAGTACAAGCTTCAAACCGAAGACGTCATTGAAGCCCGCGACATTGACAACGTGGCCGTGCGCGATGGCCAGATCAAGCGGCTTCAAACCATCAGGGACAAACGCGATGCAGCTGCCGTCAAGGCGGCCTTGGATGCGATTACGTTTGCAGCGGGGCATCCGGATGCCAAAGACGCCCAGGGCAAGCCCCACAACCTGCTGGACCTGAGCATTGCGGCCGTGCGCCTGCGCGCCACGGTGGGCGAGGTGAGCGATGCGCTGGAACAAGCCTTTGGCCGGCACCGCGCCGATACGCACAAGGTCAGCGGTGTTTATGCAGCCGCCTATGATGCAGAGTCCACCCACGGGGACACCATGGAATACTGGAACACACTCAAAGCAGACATTGCTGCCTTCGCCGACAAACAAGGCCGCCGCCCGCGCGTGATGATCTCAAAACTAGGCCAGGACGGCCATGACCGCGGTGCCAAAGTGGTGGCCACCGCTTTTGCCGACCTGGGCTTTGACGTGGACATGGGCCCGCTGTTCCAGACCCCCGAAGAATGCGCCCGCCAAGCCATCGAAAACGATGTTCACGCCGTGGGTGTTTCTACCCTGGCAGCAGGCCACAAAACCCTGGTGCCCGCCATCATTGCCGAACTCAAAAAGCAAGGCGCCGACGACATCATCGTGTTCGTGGGCGGTGTCGTGCCCCGGCAAGACTACGACTTTTTATACGCGGCTGGCGTCAAAGGCATCTACGGTCCGGGCACCCCGATACCAGTGTCCGCCCGCGATGTGTTGAGCCAAATTGAAAAGGCGCTGGCGGTTTGACGCCTGTATTTCTGTATGTTGTAATACTGAAATACAAAACACGCCACGCCAAAGGAGCTCACCATGTCTGCTTTGTCTATCCGACTCAGTCCTGAAATTGAAAAACGTCTTGAGATGGAAGTGAGCCGCCTCAAGGTGACCAAGTCCCGCTATGTGCAGGATTTATTGGAAAGCGCGCTGGCCCCTAAAGATGCTGTCGCCTTGCTGATGCAGGCCAGGGAGCAATACGGCCTGGACGAACTGGCCAAGACCGCCGCGCCCACCAACAAAGCAGCTCATGTGAAGGCCCTGGTGCGGGAAGCGGTCCAGAAAAAGCATGCGGCGCAAAAGCTGGATGCGCAAGAAATGGATGCCGCCAAGGGGTTGATTGCGGCTGAACCTTCTGCGAAGTACGGCGGATGAAATACGCCTTGCTTGATACCAGCGTGATGGTGGCATTTTTTGACATCAAGGAAGAACGCCACGCGTTGTACAAAACCAAACTGCAGGCCGCGCAGGCGCAAAGCAGGCACTTGGTGACCACTTGGCCCTGCATCTCCGAGGCAAGTTACATCTTGTCTCCGGCGGGCCACTTTGCGCTGCTGGACTGGATAGCAGCGGGTGGCGCTTTGGTCAACGACATTGACATCGTGGACCTACCCCAAATGGTGAAGTACATGCAAACCTACACCGAGCCCGGAAAGTCTTTGGCTGACCTTGCGGATGCCTCCCTCGTCTGGTTGGGGCAAAAGCTGGATTGCACCCACATCCTGACCGAAGACAGGCGAGATTTCCTGCGTTACCGCCTGCCGGATGGCAGGGCGTTTGAAATTCTGTGATGCACACTAACGTAAAAGGTGACAAAGTCCATGGCTGAGCAAAAACAAAAAGGAAAACAGTCTGAGTTTGTGCGCTGGTTTGCTCCATTGCTGCAGGCGCTTAAAGACCTCGGCGGATCGGCAGCTCCACGCGAAGCCTTGGAGCGCATTGCACAAATCGAAAAAGTGCCTGAGTCACTACGCAATGAAATACTGAGTTCTGGTCAGGAGCGTTTTTACAACCAAGTTCACTGGGCGCGGCAATACCTGGTTTGGGAGGGGTTGATAGATTCAGGTAAGCGTGGCGTGTGGACCTTAACCCCCAAGGGTCTGCAAACTCAATTGGACGCGAAGTCCGCACGCGAGATTTTTCTGGATCAAGTACGTAAGCGCGCGGTTATTCGTAAGCCATCGGTTGTGGCGGTTGATAGTGCGCAGGATAGCAATGACAAGCCTGAGGACACTCCCCAAGCCGATGAAGATGCGAGTTTGGAAAGCTTCCTGCGGGTAGTGAAGGATTTATCACCAAACGGGTTTGAGCGATTGAGCATGCGGTTGCTTCGCGAGGCCGGCTTTGAGCGGGTATCAGTCACTGGCCGATCTAATGACGGTGGCATTGATGGCGTTGGTGTACTGCAGCTAAATGATTTAGTTAGTTTCAACGTCGTCTTTCAATGCAAAAAATGGGAGGGCTCGGTTCCACCCAAAGAGATTCGTGATTTGCGGGGCGCCATGGCTGGACGGGCAGAAAAGGGAATTTTTCTAACGACCAGTACCTTTACAAGTAATGCACGCGCTGAGGCGGAACGTGCTGGAGCTGCTCCTATCGAACTCGTGGACGGTGAAAAGCTGTTCGATATGTTTAAACGTTACGAATTGGGACTCAAGCCGCGTACTGTGTTTGATATTGACCTGACTTTTTTTGAACAGTTTCGCTAGATGATTTCTCAATCGGAATTGCCTCAATTGGCTAGCGCACTTGTCGCGGCTGAATATCCAAACGTGCAGCGACGTGCCATTGCCAAGGCGATCACGCTGCTGGAATCTACCCGCGCTGACCACCGCGCTCAGGGCGATGCGCTGTTGACGGCGCTGTTGCCGCATACCGGCAAGTCGTTGCGGATCGGTATCAGCGGCGTGCCGGGTGTGGGCAAGAGCACTTTTATTGAAGCGCTGGGCCTGTATTTGATTGACCGGGGCCATCGCGTGGCAGTTCTGACGATTGACCCTTCCTCCACGGTCTCTGGCGGCTCGATATTGGGCGACAAAACCCGAATGGAAAAGCTCTCGGTGCATGAAAAAGCCTATATCCGACCCAGCCCCAGCAGCGGCACGCTGGGCGGTGTGGCCGAAAAAACCCGTGAGGCCATGCTGGTCTGTGAAGCTGCCGGCTATGACGTGGTGATGGTGGAAACGGTGGGGGTGGGCCAGAGCGAGACAGCCGTGCACAGCATGACCGATATGTTTGTACTGCTGCAACTGCCCAATGCGGGCGACGAGTTGCAGGCCATCAAAAAGGGCGTAATGGAACTGGCCGACCTGGTGGTGATCAACAAGGCCGACATTGACGCCGATGCCGCCATGCGCGCACAAGCCCAGATTACTTCCAGCCTGCGGCTGCTGGGCATGCACGGCAAGCCCGAGCATGG
>JBILKC010000317.1:0-3319 GCA_044376885.1 Hylemonella sp.
CCTGGTGAAGGCGCTGCGGGTGCTGCCGGTGCAGCAGCCGAGGTGGTGGCTGCAGGTGCGGGCTCATAGACAAACTTGCCAGGGTCTACGCAGGGCGCGGTAGCCACCGGTGGCTTGGTCTCTTTGCGTTCAGCCTTGGCGGTTTTGTAATAGTGCGCCGCCGTTTTTTCGATGGACTTGCACAGCAGGTAGTTGTCTACCTTGCCGGCGTGTGCGGTTTTGGCCGCGGCTTCTGCAGCTTTGGCTTTGGCTTCGTCATTCAGGGGAGGCAGTTTGGCATGCACTGATGCAGACAAGGCCAAGCCGGCAATAAGAATAAATAGAGGTTTCATAAGTCACTCACAATAATGTCAGGCTTGGGCCGGTTGGCCGGCGCTGGTTGTTGCTGTCGTTCGTTGGGCCGGGATTTTTCCGCTCTTGATGTCGTCGTACCACAGCTCATGGTGTTCCTTGGCCCAGGCTTCATCCACATAGCCGGTGCGCATGGCGCTGTAGGCACCCGCCATGCCAACGGTTCCCATATAGATATGCCCAAAGAACAGGGCCATCATGAGGACCGCAGCCGCCGCGTGAATCATGTGGCTGATCTGCATGGTGCCGCGCTCGTAAATCAGGCCGGGGATCAGTTTGTCCAGCACCAGGCCTGAACCCACCACCACCAGACCCAACACAAACACGCCGGCCCAGAACAGGATTTTTTCACCGGCGTTGAAGCGGTGCGAAGGCACGTGCTCGCCCGAGAACAAGCCACCACCCTTGAGCAGCCATGTGATGTCATCGCCGCTGGGCAAGTTGTCCTTGATGAAAGTCACAATCACAATTACCAAAGACACGGCAAACAGCGGCCCGGCAAAGTTGTGCGCATTTTTCAGGGCATAGGTCAACCAGCCAAACAGGGTGGAACCCATGATCGGCAACAAGAAGAATTTGCCAAAGGCCATCACAATGCCGGAGACCGCCAGAATCACAAAGGCAATGGCATTGGCCCAATGCGCAGAACGCTCAATGGCGGTAAAGCGCTCAATCTTGCGACCGGTAGGCGCGCCATGCACCTGTATCGTGCCCTTGCGGTAATAAAACAGCGCCAGGGCACCCAGTGCAATCAGCAGCAGGGAGCCACCGTAAGGAATCAGCCAGTTGTTGCGCACCTGCCGCCAGGCCTCGCCTGCGTTGGTCAGGCTGGAGCCGGGGTATTGCACAAAGGGCTGAATCAGGTTGCCGGCCTCCGGGTCAGGAAGACTGCTAAAGCCCGTGACACCCTGACCCACCTGACGCCACATGGGCGCGTTGTTGCCCGGCTGAACCTTGGCACGTTCGCCATTGGTCTGGCTGGCATAGCCTGGCTCGGCACTGGCCTCGGGCTTCACATCCATGATGTTCTGGCTTTTGATGCCGCCCGGTTCTGCGGGCGCAGCCTGAACTGCAGCGCCATCAACTTTGAGCTTGTCTTGCGCCAGCGCAGGATGCATGACACCCAGCGCCATCAAGCCTGCGAAAGCAAATGCTTTGATCATGTGGGGCATCCCGTCAGTTGGTCTTGGGGCTGTTGAGGGAATACTCGTTTTGCGTGTTCTGGACACGCGCCTTGAGGTGAGCTTCCCAGCTGGCTTTGTCGCCCTGCTTCCAGCCGGCATCGACATACGGTTTACCGGTACCGGTAAACGGCGCTGTGTCCTGCTTGACGCCACCGGCAGACTGCGGCTTGTCGCCACACGCGGCCAAGCATGCGCTGGCGGCCACCACCATCAGGATGCGCTTCATGACTTGGCTCCTGCCGGTGCAGGCTGACCTGCCTGCTTGGAGCCATAGGCCGTGCCCCAGCCCCACACTTCGGCACCTTTGCCGCGTTGCAATACGCGGGTGCGGAAAATGTCAGCCACCATGTCGCCATCACCGGCCAGCAGGGCCTTGGTGGAACACATCTCGGCACAAGCCGGCAATTTGCCTTCGGCCAGACGGTTGCGGCCATATTTCTCAAACTCGGCCTGGCTGCCGTTGGCTTCCGGGCCACCGGCGCAGAAGGTGCACTTGTCCATTTTGCCGCGCACCCCGAAGGTACCGGCCGAGGGAAACTGCGGCGCGCCAAACGGGCAAGCATACGAGCAGTAACCGCAGCCTATGCACACGTCTTTGTCATGCAGCACCACACCTTCGTCGGTACGGTAGAAGCAGTTGACCGGGCAGACCGCCATGCAGGGGGCGTCGCTGCAGTGCATGCAGGCCACCGAAATCGACTTTTCACCGGGCACGCCGTCATTGAGGGTGACCACCCGGCGGCGGTTCACGCCCCAAGGCACTTCGTGCTCGTTTTTGCAGGCGGTCACGCAGCCATTGCATTCAATACAACGCTCTGCATCACATACAAATTTCATTCTTGCCATATCAAACTCCTGGGTTTAAAAGCGCTCAGGCTTTTTCAACGTTGCAAATGGTGGTCTTGGTTTCCTGCATCATGGTGATGATGTCGTAACCATA
Source organism: Hylemonella sp. (assembly GCA_044376885.1). Classification (GTDB taxonomy): domain Bacteria; phylum Pseudomonadota; class Gammaproteobacteria; order Burkholderiales; family Burkholderiaceae_C; genus JBEIGE01. The sequence continues at coordinate 2,476 of JBILKC010000317.1, forward strand.
GGTGGTGGCCGTGTTGATGGCCTCGCCACGCACAATCGGTGCGGCCCCTTTGGGGTAGTGCGCCAGCATGTCAGCACCCTGCCAGCGGCCCGAGAAATGGAAGGGCAGGAACACCGTGTCTGGGCCCACGCGTTCAGTCACCATGGCCTGCACATTGAGGCGGGCACCGGTGGGCGAACTCATCCAGACACGTTCACCGTTGCGGATACCCCGGTCAGCAGCCGTCTTGGGGTTAAGCTCAATGAACATTTCCTGCTGCAGCTCAGCCAGCCAGGGGTTGGAACGGGTTTCTTCGCCACCGCCCTCGTACTCCACCAGGCGACCCGATGTCATGATCAGCGGGAACTTCTCATGCAGCTTGTCGGCCACGTTTTTGGCCTGCAAGGTTTTGTACAGGATGGGCATGCGCCAGCGGGATTTCTGGTCGTCATGCGACGGGTATTTGGCAATCAGGTCAGGGCGCGTGCCGTACAGCGGCTCGCGGTGCTGGGGCACGGCATCGGGGAAGTTCCAGACCACGGCGCGGGCCTTGGCATTGCCAAAGGGGTGGCAACCATGCTCTTTCATGAACACACGGATCATGCCGCCCGAGGAATCGGTTTTCCAGTTTTTGCCCTCGGCCGCTGTTTTCTCGGCCTCGGTGAGTTCATCCCACCAGCCCAGCTTTTTGAGTAGCACGTGGTCAAGCTCGGGATAGCCGGTGGTGATGTCTGCGCCCTTGGAATAAGAGCCGTCTTCAGCCAGCAGGTTTTTGCCCTCACGCTCAACACCAAAGTTGGCGCGGAAGTTACCGCCACCTTCCATGACGTGCTTGGAGGTGTCGTACAGATTGGGCGAGCCCGGG
>JBILKC010000064.1:0-11022 GCA_044376885.1 Hylemonella sp.
GTGAATCCTTTGAATACACCAGCGGCACCCGGCTGCGGACGCCCACCGGCACCATGCATGGCCACTATTTCTTTGTGGCAGAAGATGGCGAGCGCTTTCAGGTGGATATCCCGATGTTTGTACTCGACGCCTTAAGCCCTGACGACAACGCACGAACCCTGCACTAAGATGCCCTTGGGTGAGTTTGGACTGATCGAACGTTATTTTCAGCGCCCTCATGTCCCCGCCGCTGGTGTTGTGGCACTGGGTGTTGGCGACGACTGTGCGCTGCTCACCCCCCGAACAGGGACCCAGATTGCGGTTTCCAGCGACATGCTGGTAGCAGGCCGGCACTTCTTTCCCGATGTCAACCCGACGCACCTGGGCCACAAAGCCCTGGCTGTCAACCTGAGCGACCTGGCCGCCTGTGGTGCCAAGCCCCTTGCCTTCACGCTGGCGCTGGCCTTGCCCCAGGTGGATGAGCCCTGGCTGGAGGCGTTTTCCTCCGGCATGTTTGCACTGGCGGATGCGCACGGCTGCTCGTTGATCGGGGGCGACACCACGCAAGGGCCGCTGAACATCTGCATCACCGTATTTGGTGAAGTGCCTGTGGTGGATGGGACAAGCCAGGCCCTGCTGCGCTCGGGTGCACGGGCGGGGGACGACCTGTACGTCAGTGGCAGAGTGGGCGATGCGCGTCTGGCGCTGGAGGTCAGACGCGGCACGGTGCACCTGGATGAAGCCTTGCTGCGAGTGGCACAACTGCGCATGGACCAGCCCACCCCGCGCGTGGCCCTGGGGCTGGCGTTGCGCGGGATGGCCAGCGCCGCCATTGATGTCAGCGACGGCCTGCTGGGTGACCTGGGGCACATCCTGAAAGCCTCGCATTGCGGGGCCACGATCGACACCTCCGTAGCTCCTGAATTGCTAGCAGTCAATTCAATATTTAAAAGGGCAAATGCTGATTTTTATGCCTTTCCCACATGGGAGCAGCAGTTGCAATACGTGCTGGCCGGCGGTGACGACTATGAGCTGTTGTTCACTGCGCCGCAGCTTGTCCGAGATGCGGTTCAAGCCGCGGCCCAAGCCAGCAACACGCCGGTCACGCGCATCGGTCGCATCGATTCTGAAGCGGGATTGCGGCTGGTGGATGCGAAGGGCAATACCGTGGCCAACGACTTCAGGTCGTTCGACCACTTTGCCGATTGAAGTCTTCAGTGAAACCCCAAGAGATGCCCAGCTGTTCCAGTTTGCCCCGATGAAACCCACCGCTCGCTTCATGCTGTCCCACCCGGCGCACTTCATTGCGCTGGGTTTCGGCTCGGGTCTGAGCCCCAAAGCCCCGGGAACGGTGGGCACGCTGTGGGCCTGGGTGGCTTTTCTGGTGCTGCAGCCCTGGATGAACGACCTGCGCTGGCTCTCGTTGATTGCTGCGGGCGTGATTATTGGCTGCTGGGCCAGTGCTGTAACCGCCCGCAATATGGGTGTGGCCGACCCCGGCAGCATTGTGTGGGACGAGGTGGTGGCCTTCTGGCTAGTGCTGTGGCTGGTCACCCCTGCGGGCTTGCTGGCACAAACCATTGCGTTTGCGCTGTTCCGGTTTTTTGATGCCGTCAAACCCGGGCCCGTGGGCTGGGCAGATCAGCTGTTTCATGAACAGGCCCGCACCGGCACGGCACGCGGCTGGCGGCTGGCTGGTGTGGGCATCATGTTCGATGACCTGGTGGCGGCATTTTGCACGCTGCTGGTGGTTGCTGTCTGGCGATTTGTATGAGTGACTCTTTTCCAAACGACGCCTCAACGCTCCCAAATCAGGAGCAATCTATCCAGACCATGATTGGGCGATTGGCCGAATTATTGCTTTCCAGGGGCTGGATGCTGGCCACCGCCGAGAGCTGCACCGGCGGCATGATCGCTGCCGCCTGCACCGATCTGGCCGGCTCCAGCAACTGGTTTGAGCGCGGCGTCGTGAGTTACTCCAACGCTGCAAAAACCGAACTGCTGGGCGTGCCCAAAGCACTGATCACCCAGCACGGCGCGGTCAGTGAAGCCGTAGCCCGCGCCATGGCACAGGGTGCTGTCAACCATTCCCCTGCGCAGGTGGCGGTGGCGGTCACGGGTGTGGCCGGCCCCGGCGGCGGCACGGCAGACAAACCGGTCGGCACGGTGTGGTTTGGCTTTTGCGTCAATGGCCAGCTCAGCAGCGAGCTGTGTCTGTTTGAGGGCGACCGCGCAGCCGTTCGCTCAGCCACGGTGCACCATGCGCTGGCGAGCCTGATCAAACGGCTGGCCTGAGACGCGACGGTCTCATTCAAGCGGGTGCGACAAGGCGGTCCTTGCACGGATTGCGCTTGAATTGCCTGTAAGCTCCTCGTTGACAACAGACTTTTTGAGTCCCGCATGAACTGGTTTGAAGGTTTCGAGAAACGCATCTTTGCCGTCAATGGCGTGGAGATTGCCGCACGCATTTCCACTCGGGATGAAGGTAAACACTTCGGCACGCGGCCCACCTTGCTGCTGCTGCACGGTTTTCCCCAAACCCATGTGATGTGGCACCGGGTTGCGCAAGCCCTGCGCAACGACTTCGATCTGGTACTGCCTGATCTGCGCGGCTATGGCGACTCTTCCAAAGCACCTGGCCTGGGCGACCACAGCAACTACAGCAAGCGTGCTTTGGCGCAAGACCTGGTGGGCGTGATGGACACATTGGGCGTACAGCAGTTTGGTGTTTGCGGCCACGATCGGGGTGGCCGGGTGGCGCACCGACTGGCGGTGGACCACCCAGAGCGCGTGAACAAGCTGTGCGTGATTGACATCGCGCCCACGCTGGACATGTACAACGCCACCGATTTCAACTTTGCCCGCGCCTATTACCACTGGTTCCATTTGATTCAGCCCCATCCACTGCCTGAGACCATGATCGGGGCCACACCCGAATCAGCCAAGGCCTATCTGCATGCAAAGCTGGGGGGCTGGGGTGCCGGTGGACTGGCGCAGTACGAGCCGCAAGCCCTGGCGGAGTATGAGCGCTGCTTTTGCAAGCCTGAAGCCATCCACAGCGCCTGTGAAGACTACCGTGCCAGTGCCGGCATCGACCTGGACCACGACCGTGAAAGCCGCGCCTTGCACAACACAGCGTCACCCGGCAGCGGCAAAGTGCAGTGCGATATGCACGTGCTGTGGGGCGAACGCGGCGTGGTCAACAAACTGTTCAAGCCCTTGGCGCTGTGGCAGTCGCAATGCGCCGCTCAGGTCACAGGCCAGGCCATGCCGGCCGGGCACTTTATTCCTGAGGAGTTACCCCAAGCATGCGCCGAAGCACTTTTGGCATGTTTCAAAAACCCGTAACCGCTAACGCCAAAATTCAATTGGCACCGTGGCAGCGCTTGTATTTCTTGCCGCTGCCGCAATAGCACAGCTCATTGCGGCCGGGCTCGTCGGTTTTTCTCGCCTGGGCCACACGTGGACCCAGGGTTCGCCAGAGTTCGCGCAGGTCGTACACCGCCCAGATGGCTGCGCCAAAGGCATTGAGGCGAGCCACGCTCAGGGTGGGTGGCCCATCGTCGTCAAACACCGACAGCGTTGGTGCATCCGTGTCATCCTCGGTCATGGCCACAATCGCTTCAAGCGCATCGTTGAGCCACTGGGCTGCTTCTTTGTCGCGCGGCGCTTCCCATTCTTGCGGCCAGTTTTCCACCGCAAACATGAAGCCCACCGCCCAGACCTGTCCAAAAGCCGGCAATTCGTCCTGCGGTACCGCGTCACGCTCATCGGGCGGCAAGGCCGCCACCGCACCACGGATGTCCATCACCTCGGGGTGGTAAGCCGCATCGTCTTCCAGACTCTCCACATCGGCATTGAGCGCTGCAGCCACTTCGTTCCAGCGGCGCATCCAAAGGTTCATAAAGGTTTCAAATTGCCCGGCATCGGCAAAAGCGGCGTCGCTGGCCTGGCCATCATCCCCATTGCCCAACAGGAGCGGCAGGTATTCGCTGGGAAGAATCAGACGGCGGCAGCAAATCAGGGCTGCCATAAATCCCTCGCAAAACTCCCACTGGGGCACCTCGGTGTCGCGGGTGCGTAAATCATCCAGGATGTCGTCCAGGACAGAAAAGTCTTCTTCGGTCAATTCAGGAGGGGTGGCTTGGGTCATGGGAAGGTTGGGAAGTATTTCACATGGGTGGCGAAGTTCCGGCGAATCTTTGAGGCGATTGATTAAGATGCGTGCAAGGTCTGGCAAAAAACCAACATCTCAGACCCAGGCCGTTGAGGCGTGACATCAGATGACAAAAGACAAACCCTTTCAGGAAATTGACCGATGATAAATGCCCTCAATGCGCTTTTCCCGGTGCGTTACACCGTGTTCGGTTTGTCCGTGCTTGGGATGTTGCTGACCTTCTTCACGCTGGTCGGTTTTGGCCAGGGTGGGGCCGTGTTGCCGGTGTTTGTGTTGCTCTGTGCTGTGGGCATTTACGACCTGATGCAGACCAAGCGTTCGATTCTGCGCAATTACCCCATCATCGGGCACTTACGCTTCATGTTGGAGTTCATCCGGCCGGAAATCCGTCAGTACTTTATTGAAAGCGACAACGAGACCACACCCTTTTCCCGCTCTCAGCGCTCCCTGGTCTACCAACGTGCCAAAGGAGACCCCGACAAACGCCCGTTTGGCACGCAGCTCGACGTTCATGCCCAGGGCTATGAGTGGATCAACCACTCGATGGCACCCACGAAGCTGGCCTCGCATGATTTCCGCGTTACCGTGGGCCCCGACACCGCGCAGCCTTATGCCTTAAGTGTTTTTAACATCTCGGCCATGAGTTTTGGCGCTTTGAGTGCCAACGCCATCATGGCGCTCAACGCGGGCGCCAAGCGCGGCGGCTTTGCACACGATACCGGCGAGGGTTCGATCTCGGTGCATCACCGCAAGCACGGCGGTGACCTGATCTGGGAAATCGGCTCAGGCTATTTTGGTTGCCGAAATGACGACGGCAGCTTCAACGCCGAAAAATTCAGCGCCAATGCGCGCGACCCCCAAGTCAAGTTGATTGAACTCAAATTGAGCCAAGGTGCCAAACCCGGCCATGGCGGAGTGCTGCCTGGCCCCAAAGTCACGCCCGAAATCGCCCAGGCCCGTGGTGTTCCTGCAGGGGTAGACTGTGTTTCGCCCGCTTCGCACAGCGCGTTTTCTACGCCCATCGAGTTGATGCAGTTCATCGAGCGCCTGCGTATGCTCTCAGGCGGCAAGCCCACCGGTTTCAAGTTGTGCGTCGGTCACCCATGGGAATGGTTTGCGATGGTCAAGGCCATGCTGGTCACTGGCATCACGCCGGATTTCATCGTGGTCGATGGTGCCGAAGGTGGCACGGGTGCGGCACCCCTGGAATTTACCGACCATGTGGGCGCGCCGCTGCAGGAAGGCTTGCTGCTGGTCCACAACACGCTGCGCGGTGCGGGCTTGCGCCAGCGGGTCAAGGTGGGCTGTGCCGGCAAAGTGGTCAGCGCTTTTGATATCGCACGCCAGATGGCGGTGGGTGCAGACTGGTGCAACAGCGCGCGCGGCTTCATGTTCGCGCTGGGCTGCATTCAGGCGCAGCATTGCCACACCGGCAACTGCCCGACGGGCGTGACCACGCAAGACCCGCTGCGCCAACAGTCGCTGGTGGTGGGTGACAAAGCCGATCGTGTGTACCACTTTCACCAGAACACCCTCAAGGCACTGCAAGAACTTATCCAGGCGGCCGGGCTCAATCACCCGGATGAGATCACCGCGCACCACATAGTGCGGCGCACCACTGACCAGCGCGTGCAGTCACTGGCCCAGCTGTTTGTAACACGACTGGCAGACGGAGCGTTGTTGCAAGACGACCTGAGTGGACTGTCTCCCCTCTATCAGCAGAGCTGGCCTAGGGCTCACGCCAACAGCTTCACGCTACAAACTCAATAGCTGTAGAGGCTTTCACACCAAGGGCTAGCAGCCTTTTTTTCATGCAAAGTACGGCGCGATCCTTACTCAGGAGTCGTGCCTGGTGCAATACCGCAAGGTCGATGAACTTCTGGTCATCGGCATCTTTGCAGGTGACAGACGCCTTGGGAGCAATCGCCAGCAGTTGAGCCTGACCATCAAAAGCGCCCAGCACCTGTTGGGCGCACCTGCCGTGGTGAACCAGGCTTTTGACAATCTGGGGGTAAGTCAGCACCCGCTGCAGCTCCTCGCGCATAGGAACAGTTGCAACCCACTGCAAATTCCCCTGATCCAGTGCGCTTGCCAGTGGCTGCGTGGCCGGGTCACTGAAAACCAGCAGGTCAAGGACGATGTTGGTGTCCAGAACAACCACGTCAGAGGGCTTTTCGTGCGCCAGTGCCCATTTTCCCGGCCATCATGTCAAAGCGGAACAAGCGGCATTCGATAGGTCCGTTCCACATCGGCACGCGGCGTGATTCTTTCAGGCGCATTTTTCCAGGCAGCTTGAGGTCTGGCGTCAGTATCCAGCCGGTCCAACCCGCGTAGTTCTTTTTCCAATGGCTGGCCAGTTGGCTGAAGAACTCGCCGCCGTCTTCGGTAATGGCATGTTCACGCGCTGCGCTGACACCAGCCACGGAGATGCGCTCACCATACGGCGGGTTGAGCAGCATCACGCCGGGCGAGTCCGTGGGCGGCATACGTTGCAAGGCGTCGCCGCCGCGGAACTCAATCACATCAGCCACGCCCGCACGTTGTGCATTGCGCTGGGCAAAATCAACCATACGAAACGCCACATCGCTGCCAAAAACCAGGGGCATTGACCCTGGAGGCCTCTTGAGAACGGCGTTATCAGCTTCCTTTTTTAGAGCCTCCCAGACATGCGGCTGAAATGGCAAGAACTTCTCGAAAGCAAAGCGGCGCAATGATCCGGGTGCAATACGGCAGGCCATTTGTGCCGCCTCAATGGCAATCGTGCCGCTGCCGCAACACGGGTCGTAAAGCGGGGGCAGATCGTTCAAAGAATTGGAATCTGACCCCAATTGCTCCAATTGCTGCACTTGATCACCCCAGCCACAGGCGGCCAGCATGGCCGCCGCCAGGGTTTCTTTGAGCGGGGCTTCGCCTTTGTCCTCGCGCCAGCCGCGCTTGAACAGCGGTTCACCGGAGGTGTCGATATACAAGGTCAGGGTGTCGGTGGTGAGGTGAGCGTAAATACGCACATCAGGCCAGGTGGTGTCCACATCGGGGCGCACGCCGGCCTTGTCGCGAAAACGGTCGCAAACGGCGTCTTTGATCTTGAGCGCCGCAAAGTTGAGCGAAGTCAGCGGGCTGTGCTGCGCCGTCACTTCGACCTTGATGCTTTGTCTGGGGGTAAACCAGATCTCCCAGGCCACCTCACTGGCCGCGCGGTAAAGGTCTTGCTCGTTGCGGTAGTCGGTGTAAGACAGCTGCACCAGCACGCGTTGAGCCAGACGGCTGTGCAGATTCAGCCGCATGGCGTCACGCCAGGAGCCCTGCACCAACACGCCGCCGCGCCGCATCAGCAGGTCTTCGCCCATGAGCCCGGTCAGTCCGTGCACTTCGTGGGCCAACAGCTCCTCCACACCGGCGGCGCAAGGCAGAAAGAGTTTGAGTTGGTTCATGGAATCCTAGTGCAGGGCTTTTCTCAGATTGGTCGGCGCGATGCGCAGTGCTTCGCGGTACTTGGCCACGGTCCGGCGGGCGCAGTCGATGCCCTGCTCTTTGAGCATCTCTGAGAGTTGGTTGTCACTCAGCGGCTTATGGGGGTTTTCAGCACTGACGAACTGCTTGATCAGGGCACGCACTGCAGTACTGGAGGCATTGCCCCCGGAATCCGTGCCCAGGCCGGAGCCAAAGAAGTACTTGAGCTCAAAGGTGCCGTGAGGGGTGGCCATGAATTTGGCCGTGGTGACGCGGCTGATGGTGGATTCATGCAGTCCCAGTTCGTCTGCAATCTCGCGCAACACCAGCGGTCGCATCGCCAGCTCGCCGTGCACAAAGAAGTTTTTTTGACGTTCCACGATGGCTGTGCTGACCCGCAGGATGGTGTCAAAGCGTTGCTGAATGTTCTTGATAAACCAGCGCGCCTCTTGCAGTCTCTGCTGCAATGCGGCATAGCCGGCCGCATCCTTGCCACCCACCTTATGCCCTTTGAGCGCATTGGCATAAATGTCATGCACCCGCAAACGGGGCATGGCATCCGGATTGAGTGAGACACGAAAACGGGGCTGGGCAAAATTTTTACCCGGAGTGCCAAGCCGGGCGACCAACACATCGGGCACCACAATATTGCGTTCCACGTTGACAAACCGGCGTCCGGGCTTGGGCTCCAGTCGGGCAATCAGGCTCAGCACGTCTCGAATCTGGGCATCTGTGGCACCAGTCAGTTGCGACAGACGCTTGGTATCGCGTCGCGCCAGCAGGTCTATGGGTTGTGCGCAGACCTTCAAGGCCAACGCCAGCTCAGGTCGGTCGGTTTTGACCAGGACGGCCTCGGCCTGCAGGGCGCGCAGTTGCAGGGTCAGGCACTCGGCCAGGCTGCGTGCCCCCACACCAACGGGCTCCAGGCTTTGCAGCAAACCCAGGGCCACAGTGAAGCGGTGAACCAGTTCTTCTACCTGTTCTTCATCTGATCCGGCCAGGCCGGTAGCCAGCGCTTTGAGGGTGTCTTCCAGGTAGCCGTCATCGTTCAGCGACTCAACCAGAAACCGCAGCGCCGCACGGTCCTCTTCACCCAGCCGCAAAGACAGCGCCTGACGGTGCAGAAATGCCTGCAGGGACTCGGTGTTACGCGCCAGTTCGGTGGCATCAATCTCACCTTCAGCGTCATGGATGCCTCGCGCGGCGGCATCGCCGCCCCATTCACCATCGTCGGCCGACATGTCCACGCTGCCATCGCCTTCCCAATTGGGCGGATCGTCCTCAGACAGGGAACTGCTGGTTTCTTCGGTTTTGTTGCTACTCGATGGCTCGGGGATGTAATCTGCCACCGAGCCAGAGACATCGTGCTCAGACTCATCAGCGGCCACAGCCGCATCGGCTTTATCCAGGCCAAAGTCTTCCCTGACGGCCTGCTCCTCCGCCAGTTCCAGAAATGGGTTGTCATCAAGCATCTGCTCAACTTCCTGGCTCAGTTCCAGGGTGGAGAGTTGCAGCAGCCGGATGGATTGCTGCAGTTGCGGCGTCAGCGCCAGATGCTGGGAGGCGCGAAGCGAAAGGCCTTGTTTCATACCCGCTTACATCTTGAAGTGCTCACCCAGATAAACGCGGCGCACCTCAACGTTATTCACGATTTCTGAAGGTGTGCCTTGAGCCAGCACATGCCCGTCGCTGATGATGTAGGCGTGGTCGCAAATACCCAGGGTTTCGCGCACATTGTGGTCGGTAATCAGCACGCCAATGCCACGCGCCTTGAGGAAACTGATGATGCGCTGGATCTCGATGACCGCTATCGGGTCGATGCCGGCAAATGGCTCATCAAGCAAAATAAAGCGGGGCTGGGTGGCCAGCGCTCGGGCTATTTCAACCCGCCTTCGCTCGCCGCCGGACAGGGCCAATGACGGTGAGTCGCGTAAATGCTCCACCCGCAAATCTTGCAGCAGCTGGGTCAGGCGGCGCTCAATCTCGTCATCGCTCAGGGGCTTGCCCGCCTCATCGCGCTGAAGCTCAAGCACGGCGCGCACGTTGTCCTGCACATTGAGCTTGCGAAAAATCGAGGCTTCCTGAGGCAGGTAGCTCAAACCCATGCGGGCACGCCGATGAATCGGCATGTGCTCAACCGACTGCCCGTCAATCAGGATGTCACCGGCACTGGCGCGAACCAATCCCACAATCATGTAAAAAGACGTTGTTTTTCCTGCGCCGTTGGGGCCCAGCAGACCCACCACCTCACCCTTGCGTACGGTGAGCGAAACGTCCTTGACAACCTCACGGCTACCGTAAAACTTTTTGAGATGACGCGCCTCGAGCTTGCTGTCGCTCACACTGACCGTCACTTTTTTTCCCTGTTCAAAGTGGTGCTGGAGCGCAGGGCGGGTGAGGCCGCAACGCCTTGGGGTTCGGTTTCAGCAGCGGAAGCCCCGGCAGCAGCGCCTTGGGGCTTGGGGGTCAACATGGTCCGCACCCGGGGGCGCGAGGTTCCTGAGCCAGCCAGCACCGTGCCGCCATCCACGGTGAACACATCGGTCAGGTTGTTGTACTGAACCACATTGCCAATCACCTCATCTGCCAGCGTGGCACCGCGCAGGCGGCGCAGCACGGCTTGGCCTATGAACTTGACCGTATCAGCGCGCCCATCGTACTCAATGGTCTGACCGTCGCCTTCAATGTACTCGTCCACGCCGTCCCGTTTTTGCCGGAAAAAAGCCAGCTTGCCGGCCTCAGCCGTGACCACGCCATACTGATAACCCTCGGGGTCCTGTCGAACTTCCAGCTTGGCACCCCGGATCACAATGGTGCCCTTGGTCAGCACCACGGCACCTGTGAATACGCTGATCTGGCGCAGATCGTCGTAACGCAAGGCATCCGATTCAATGTTCATGGGCTTGTTGCGGTCGGCTTTTTCAGCCTGAACCGCGCCCGTCAACAGAAGTGCGGCACAGGCAAAGACCCGGCTGCGGGACAGGATTTTTACAAAGGCATGATTCTTGCTGCGGTGCATTGTCATTCGATTGTAGCGGCCGGATTTGCCAGCAACCTGCCCGCTTGACTTCAATAATCCCCAAGCAGCTACTTAACGCCCCTTGCGAACCTCTGAAATCAGGTAATCGGCGACTTGCAAAGCCCGGTCCATGGATTTGGACAAAGTGCCATCGGTGTAAAAACGCCCGGCAATGCCCAGCGCTGGCACGCCCTCTATCCGGTAGGCATTTTGCAGCTGTACCGCCCGGCTGGCTTTGCTGGAGGCCGAGAACGAGTTGAATTGTTCCATGAACCTGGCTTTGTCAACGCCCTGTTTGGCCACCCAGTCGCCTATGCTCTCTGGCTTGTCCAGGCGCTGTTTCTCAACATGAATGGCGTAGAACACCTTGGCGTGCAGCTTGTCGATCAGGCCCATC
>JBILKC010000318.1:0-3294 GCA_044376885.1 Hylemonella sp.
GCTTGTGCGACACCTCAATAAAGACCTTTTCGTCCTGCACCCCGAAGAGTTCAACCTTACTGACATCAGCAACACGCAACAACTGCTGACGAACATCGTCAGCAAAGGTCTTGAGCTCAGCGTAGTTGAAACCATCGGATTCGAGCGCATAAATCACGCCATAGACATCGCCGAAGTCATCATTAAAGAAGGGGCCTTGAACGCCCGGGGGTAATGTAGAGCGCAAATCACCAATTTTTTTGCGCACGGTGTACCAAACGTTGGCCACCTCGCTGGGCTTTGAGTTGTCTTTGAGCTCCAGAATAATCTGAGACTCTCCAGGCTTGGAGTAGCTGCGTATCTTGTCCGCGTAGGGCACCTCCTGCAAGGTGCGCTCCAGCTTGTCGGTCACCTGCTCGGCAACCTGCTGGGCAGTAGCGCCGGGCCAGTAGGTTCGCACCACCATGGCACGGAAGGTAAAAGGCGGGTCCTCGTCTTGACCCAACTGAAAGTACGCGGCAAACCCCAGAACCATGAGCACCACCATCAGGTAGCGCGTCAGTGCCGGATGTTCCAGTGCCCAACGCGAGAGATTAAAGCTCTCTTTAGGATTGGCCCGGCTCATGGGCGGCCCACCGGCGAAGTTTTCTCCTGATAAATCGTCACTTTTTGGCCCGGGGACAGGACATGTACGCCTGCGGTCACCACCTGCATGCCGGGTTCAAGCCCACCGGAAATGACAGCTTCATTGCCATCAGCCGTTGAAATTTGCACAGGCTGGCTTTTGACAGTCATGGAGCTCTTCTCAAGTATCCATACCGCAGAGGAATTTCCATCTTGCTTTAGGGCACTGGTGGGCAACTTGATGACCTTCAACTGTTGGGCCTGCGCCAGTTTAGGCTCCAGCGACACTGTAGAGCCCAGAGGCAGCTTGTTTTGCGCAGCCAGACCTGCCTTCACCTGGTAGGTGCGGGTTACAGGGTCGGCACTGGCCGACACCTCTCGCACTCGCGCGTCAAGGCGGGTATTGCTGGCCCATACCTTCACTGTCCAAGCGGAGCCGATGTTGACCATGGAGACTTTGTCCTCCGCAACGGAAAACACCACATCGCGCGGGCCGTCCTGGGCAATTCGAACAATCGGCGTGCCTGCACTGATCACCTGACCAGGCTCGGCTTCAATGGCAGTGATCACACCGGCTACGTCTGCCAACAAACGGGTGTAGCTGCCCTGATTGCGCTGCACCGTGAGTTGTGACTGCGCCTGATCCAGCTGAGCCTGGGCTGCCTTGAGGTTGGCATCACGGCGGTCAAGTTCAGCACCGCTGATGAAGTTCTGGTCTTTCAGTTCTTTAAAGCGCTTGAAGTCGGCTGCGGCCAGATCGCGGTTGGTAACTGCCGCGCCCAACTGGGCCACGGCAGCGTCTACCCCGAGCTGGTAGTCTTGGGGGTCAAGCTCGGCAAGCACCTGACCGGCCTTGACCTGCTGACCCAGTTCTGCCTGGCGCTTGACTAACTTACCCCCAACGCGAAAACCAAGCCGCGACTCAATACGGGGACGAACCTCACCGGCAAACTCCAGCGAGGACAAATAGTCGCTCGGCGCCACCGTCATCACGCGAACCGCCCGAACAGGCTCCTCAGGAGGGGTAGATTTGGAACAAGCCACTAAAAGCAAAGCGGAACCAACCGCAAGGAGCGATGAACGCCGTAATCTTTGAAAAGCACGAATGCGCATAGGCCACCCAACAACATGAAGAAATTGAAACATTCACGACGGCTAAAAACCATTCAAAAAAGTTAATGACCGGTCGGTTATTAATTTTATCCAACACGCAAGTCAAGTCAAGGCTTTCAGTTTTAGCTTGAAATGGGCTCTGATTTAGACTGCTTTCTTTAAGGTGACAATCTTGCGGTGAATCGAGACATCAACCATTATGAAAATTTTCCAGTTGCCTCCTGGCTGTGTCCGCCCAGGCTGCGACCGCCCATTGCGGCCATCTATCACTTTGCCAGAACAGCTGACGACTTGGCCGATGAGGGCTCAGACTCGGCGGCACAGCGCCTGAGGGACCTGTCGGATTATCGACACGACCTGATGCAGATCGCGCAGGGTCAGTCCCATAGTGGGCGCTGGGCGGAGGTTTTTGATCGGCTCAAGCCGCTATTGGCAGAGTTCTCACTGCCCACAAACTTGCTCAAAGATCTGCTCGACGCTTTTTGCCAGGACATTGCCATGACCCGCGACAGGGAGCTCTATGCGGATTTTCAGTCCCTGCTGGACTATTGCGCAAAATCGGCCAATCCGATAGGCCGGCTTCTATTGCACCTCTACGGGATCCAGGGCAAAGAAGAATTGGCGCTGAGTGACCACATCTGCACCGCACTTCAATTGATCAATTTCTGGCAGGACCTGAGTGTGGACATTCCCCGGGGTCGCTTTTACTTGACGCGGCAAGACCAGTTGGCTTTCGGGGTCAGCCAACGGGATTTAGAAGGGCTGAAGCAGACCGATAACGCTACACAATTAATAGCTAATTGTGTAGTAACGGCAAGGGAAATGATGGGAAAAGGGGCACAGCTAGTGCATCATGTCCCCGGCAGGGCCGGATGGGAGTTGCGTGCGGTGGTGCAAGGCGGACTGCAGATTCTGGACAAAATTGAAAGATTGAAGTTCACCACCCTCAGGCACCGGCCCACACTGGGCAAGCGCGACGGGCCCCTCATCCTGTGGCGTTGCCTCTGGATGTAAAGCCCCCGGAGACGATGTAACAATCTGTATATGACGCCTCAACAGTACGTGCAAGAGAAAGCTGCCGGTTCAGGCAGCAGTTTCTACTACGCTTTTCTTTTCTTGCCCAAGCCTCGACGGGCTGCCATCACCGCCTTTTACGCCTTTTGCCGCGAGGTCGACGATGTGGTCGACGAGGTTACCGACCCCGGTGTGGCACGGACCAAACTGGCTTGGTGGCAAACCGAGGTTCTCAAAGCCTTTGGCGGTGAACCCAGCCATCCGGTGATGCGTGCACTGATGCCGCTGGCTTCCGATTTCGCCATTGAGGCCCGCCATCTGCTGGCCGTGATTGAGGGCTGCCAGATGGATCTGGAGCAAACCCGCTATCTGGACTATCCTGCCCTGCAACGCTACTGTCATCTGGTCGCAGGCATTGTAGGTGAAGTGGCTGCGCATATTTTTGGTCAGACCCGCCCTGAAACCACGGCCTATGCGCACAAGCTGGGCTTGGCTTTTCAACTCACCAACATCATCCGGGATGTGGGGGAGGACGCCATGAGGGGTCGTGTTTATCTGCCGGTC
>JBILKC010000065.1:0-10935 GCA_044376885.1 Hylemonella sp.
CATCATCAGCGATGTCGAAACAGGTGAAGTCCTGTTTGAGTTGCTCAACCCGGGTGAGGTGATCACCATTGCCAAAGGCGGTGATGGTGGATTTGGCAATATGCGCTTCAAAAGCGCGATCAACCGTGCACCGCGCCAAAAAACGCCTGGCTGGCCGGGCGAGAAAAAAAATCTTAAGCTGGAGCTTAAAGTTTTGGCTGATGTGGGATTGCTGGGTCTGCCAAATGCCGGGAAATCAACCTTGATTACCGCCATCTCCAACGCCAGACCGCGTATTGCAGACTACCCCTTTACCACCTTGCATCCCAATCTGGGTGTGGTTCGCGTGGGTCCGGAACAGAGCTTTGTGGTGGCTGACCTGCCCGGTTTGATCGAAGGCGCATCAGAAGGCGCGGGATTGGGGCATCTCTTCCTGCGCCATCTGCAGCGAACCCGACTACTTTTGCACGTGGTGGACATGGCCCCGTTTGATGACACGGTGGACTCTGTCGCCCTGGCCAAGGCGATCGTGGGTGAATTGAAAAAGTACGACAAGGCCTTGTTTGACAAACCCCGGTGGCTGGTTCTTAACAAGCTTGATATGGTGCCGGCAGACGAACGAGAGGCGCTGGTTAAGGACTTCGTCAAGCGCTTCAAGTACAAAGGCCCTGTATTTGAGATTTCCGCCCTGACCCATGAAGGCTGCATTAAGCTGGTCAAAAGCGTTTTTGAACATATTCAGTCCAAGCAGACTTTGGAAACGACGCCTGTAGATGTGGATCCGCGTTTCCAGGGGTCCTTGCCCAATGATTGATTTTTTAAAATGCTACTGAATTCGTAGCAATTAATTAAATATTTATGAGGGGTAGAGGTCTATATGGCCACTAAGGAGACGGTTGGAGCACTGCGCGATGCCCGGCGCATTGTGGTCAAAGTTGGCTCCAGCCTTGTGACCAACGAAGGCCGCGGTCTGGACGAGACTGCCATCGGCGAGTGGAGCCGCCAGTTATCGATTCTGGTGCGCGAGGGGCGGGAGGTCATCATGGTTTCCAGCGGTGCCATCGCTGAAGGCATGAAGCGATTGGGTTGGACCAAGCGTCCCAGCGCCATTCAAGAACTCCAGGCCGCCGCTGCGGTGGGACAAATGGGTCTGGCGCAAATGTACGAGACCCGGCTTCGGGAAAACGGTTTGGGCAGTGCTCAGGTGCTGTTGACCCATGCTGATCTGGCAGACCGGGAGCGTTATTTGAATGCACGCTCAACCTTGCTGACCTTGCTCAAGCTGGGTGTCGTGCCCGTGATCAATGAGAACGACACTGTGGTCAATGATGAAATCAAGTTCGGCGATAACGACACATTGGGCGCTTTGGTGGCTAATCTGGTCGAGGCGGATGCCCTGATTATTCTGACTGATCAAAAAGGCTTGTATACCGCTGACCCCCGCCAAAACCCTCAAGCAAGCTTTGTGCATGAAGCCTTTGCAGGCGATCCAGCTCTTGAAGCGATGGCCGGCGGGGTTGGGTCCAGCATTGGGCGGGGTGGCATGATCACCAAGATACTGGCCGCCAAGCGCGCGGCCGGCTCGGGTGCCTCAACGGTAATTGCCTGGGGGCGCGAGCCCGATGTCATGGTCCGGCTAGCGAAGGGTGAGGCCATTGGCAGCTTGCTGGTGGCGAAGACCGCCAAGAATCAGGCCAGGAAGCAGTGGATGGCCGATCATCTTCAGTTGCGGGGTTCTGTCACGGTAGATGATGGCGCCATGGCTAAGCTGCTTGAGGAGGGGAAAAGCCTTTTGCCTATTGGCATGACGTCGGTTGAAGGCGATTTCTCACGGGGCGATGTGATTGCCGTCAAAGACTCAAACGGCACCGAAATTGCCCGGGGATTGGCCAACTACGCCAGCGCAGAGGCCCGACTGATTTGTCGCAAACCCTCGCACGAGTTTGAAAAACTACTCGGCTACGCCGCAGAACCGGAAATGCTGCACCGGGACAACCTGGTTCTGGGCTCCTGAGCAGGAACATTGGTTTCTGCTTTATGAACGGGCTGGCTGATCCTCGTCGTTGTGGTCTTGCGGGTCAGAGTCAAAGCTGCCGCCGGGTGGCAGATCCATCATACCGTTGTGGTTAGATTCTTGCCCCGATGCAGGGCCCGGATGTCGTCCAGGCTGCCGCAAAAAGCGATTGCGTGGTTCATTACGCGGCAGAAAGCGCGCTAATTCAATGAGCGCCATTTCATACACACCACGCTTGAATTCAACCACCATATCCAGCGGAACCCAGTAATCGTTCCAGCGCCAGGCGTCAAACTCGGGGTGGTCGGTGGCGCGCAGGTTCAGATCCCAGTCGTGCCCGGTTAACTGGAGCAAAAACCAAATTTGTTTTTGGCCTTTGTAATGGCCGCGCGCATCCCTTCGGATGAACCTGTCTGGCACCTCATAACGCAACCAGTCTCGTGTCCGGGCAACAATGCGCACATGTTCGGGCTGGAGCCCCACCTCTTCATTGAGTTCGCGGAACATGGCCTGTTCGGGAGTTTCCCCCCGATCGATGCCACCCTGCGGAAACTGCCATGAATGGGTGCGTATGCGCTTGCCCCAGAAAACCTGATTTTTCTGGTTGAGTAAAACGATGCCGACATTGGGCCGAAAACCGTCCCGGTCGAGCATAATCAAACCCCAATTTTTAAACTGTAGACATTATGCACAGCGCGCCCCTTGTATCAAGATGCGCAGGCCACTGTCGTTGAAAAAGTAATCGCATGAAAGCATCCCAATTTCTCGTTTCAACACTCAAAGAAGCCCCTGCCGATGCCGAAGTGGCCAGTCACAGATTGATGATGCGCGCTGGCATGATCAAAAAGCTCGGCGCCGGTATTTACAGCTATATGCCAATGGGTTTGCGCGTGATTCGCAAGGTGGAGGCCATCGTCCGCGAGGAGATGAACCGGGCCGGTGCCATTGAGTTGACGATGCCGGTGGTGCAGCCCGCTGAACTTTGGCAGGAAACCGGGCGTTTTGCCAAAATGGGCCCCGAACTGCTGCGCATCAAAGACCGGCATGACCGCGATTACGTGATACAGCCGACCAGCGAAGAGGTGGTGACAGACATTGCCCGCCAGGAAATCCGCAGCTACAAACAGTTGCCAAAGAATTTTTACCAGATCCAAACCAAGTTTCGCGATGAACGCAGGCCGCGTTTCGGCCTGATGCGCGGCCGTGAATTCACCATGAAAGATGCTTACAGCTTTGACAGAAGCCCTCAGGCGGCCAAGGCAAGTTATCAGGTGATGGCGCAGGCCTACCGACGGATTTTTGACCGCTTCGGCTTGTCCTACAGGGCGGTCGCCGCCGACAGTGGTGCGATTGGCGGCGACCTGTCAGAAGAATTTCAGGTGATTGCCTCCACCGGAGAAGATGCCATCGTCTACTGCCCGGGCAGTGACTACGCTGCCAACATGGAAAAAGCGCATGCCTTGCCACCGCAGCAGCCCCGAGCTGCGGGTCGGCAGCTGATGACCAAGACCGCTACACCGGGGAAAAGCACCTGTGAAGAGGTGGCCCTGTTGCTGGGGGTGCCGCTTGCAAACACGGTGAAGTCACTGGTTCTGGCTACAGATACCAAAGATGACAAAGGAAACATTGTCAAAACCCAAATCTGGTTGCTGCTCCTGCGCGGCGACCATGACATGAACGAAGTGAAAGTGGGCAAGCTGCCGGGCTTGGCCGATTTTCGTTTTGCCAGCGTGCCCGAGATTGAGGCCCATTTCGCTTGCAAACCAGGCTATCTGGGGCCGATTACCAAGGGTACGGGCTCACTGCAAAACGTTCATGTGGTTGCGGATTCGGAAGTGGCGGTGATGTCTGACTGGATTTGCGGCGCTAACGAACCGGATTTCCACCTCACCGGAGTCAACTGGGTGCGAGACCTACCCGAGCCATTGATCGTGGCCGACATCCGCAACGTGGTGGCTGGTGACGCTTCACCAGACGGAAAAGGTGTTTTGGCCATCGAGCGTGGCATTGAGGTGGGCCATATCTTTTATCTCGGCACCAAGTACAGCTTGGCCATGAATGCGACCTTTCTGGATGAGAACGGCAAGCCTCAATTCATGGAAATGGGCTGCTACGGCATCGGTATCACCCGGCTGCCTGCCGCCGCCATTGAGCAGAACCATGACGAGCGCGGCATCATTTGGCCCGATGCGCTTGCGCCATTTACCGTGGTGGTGTGCCCGATTAGCCCCGACAGATTTCCCGACGTTCAAGCTGCCGCAGACAAGCTGTATGGTGAACTACTTGCGGCTGGCGTTGACGTATTGCTCGATGACCGCAACGAGCGTCCAGGCGCCATGTTCACCGACTGGGAGCTGATAGGTATTCCTCATCGTATAGCTATCGGTGACCGAGGCCTCAAGGACGGTCAGGTGGAGTACCAGCATCGCCGCGATACGGCTGCAACCAAAGTTCCGGTGGACGAAGTGTTAGCCCTCATCCGGTCCAAATTTGCGGTTTGAGTCAGTTCAAGGAAGTGTCCACCAGCCCTGATTTATTAAAGAGAAAAGGGCTTATCTCCTTTCTGGGTATCGTTAGTACGCTCTCAATACATGAGCAAGGTCAAGCCGGAACCCAGATGGAGGAGCCCCTGGTGGACTCGGTGCGCACCGCATTGAGTGCCTCAATTGCCAACCAAGCCCCACCCATTCCCGAGTTCAATGACACCGAATCACGCCTGATCTATCTGCGCTGGTTGGGTGCGATGGGCGAAAGGTTGAAGCACAAGAAACCCGAGTGGCTGGTCCGCAAGGAGTTTCTTCAAACCGCCTGGTATGAGAGTCGACGCGCGGGCCTGGCGCCTTCGCTGGTGCTGGGTTTGATCCAGGTGGAGAGCAATTTCCGCAAATTTGCGGTTTCGAGCATGGGTGCCCGAGGCTATATGCAGGTCATGCCTTTCTGGGCGCGCGTGATTGGCGACGGTGACGCCTCCCGGCTGTTTCACATGCAGACCAACCTGCGTTTTGGCTGCGTCATCTTGCGCCACTACAAGGAGCGCGAACGGGGTGATATGTTTATGGCGCTGGGTCGGTACAACGGATCACGCGGCAAGTCAATCTATCCGGACGCTGTGCTGGCTGCAAGCCGCCAGTGGGAATTGACAAGTTGATCGACCCGCCATGACCGCATACTGTGGCGGCTGATAAGGCGGGTCATCAGCCAGGAAAAAAGGGCCGGGTTAAAGGGCTTAGGTGCCCAACAACTGCTTGAGCTCTCCCGACTCGTACATTTCCATCATGATGTCCGAGCCACCAACGAACTCGCCTTTGACGTACAACTGGGGGATGGTAGGCCAGTTGCTGTATTCCTTGATGCCTTGGCGGATGCCATCGTCTTCCAGCACATTAACGGTTTTCACATTTTTGGTGTCTACCCCGCAAGCCTTTAACACCTGAATGGCTCGGCCGGAAAAACCGCACATCGGAAAGTTGGCATTGCCTTTCATGAAGAGCAAAATATCATTGGTTTTGACGAGCTCGTCAATGCGTTGTTGTGCGTCACTCATGGCTTTATCCTTCTAAAAACAGAGCTTGATTATTTCATCTCTGAAGCATCTTTTGTGTTTCATCGGATTCGGTGTACCCGTCATCAGGGTTTTTCCCGATAATGGCCTCTACCAAAAATCGGGTTGACCCATGAAAATTGAAAAAAGCACAGCTGTAACCCTCAGTTACAAGGTAATGGATGCCACCGGAAAGCTAATTGATGAAAGCAAAGAGCCCATGGTTTATTTGCACGGCGGCTACGGCAACACCTTTGTAAAGATTGAAGCCGCCTTGGAAGGCAAGGAGAAAGGTTACCAGGCTATCGTGCAATTGGAGCCTGCAGACGCCTTTGGCCAGCGAGATGAACAACTGGTGCAAACCATTCCCAAAACCCAGTTTCCTCCCGGCGTAAAAGTGGGAGGGCAGTTGGAGGGCTTGGGTCAAGACGGACGCACCCATATTTTTACTGTCACCAAGATCAAGGGCGACAAGGTGTTGCTTGATGGCAATCACCCCATGGCCGGCAAGACCCTTCGTTTTTCGGTCAAGGTCATCGAGGTGCGTGCGGCCAGTGAGGAAGAAATTGCCCATGGCCATGTGCACGGTGAGCATGGTCACCATCACTGACAGGGTGTTTTGAACTAGGCACTCCGGTTGGTCCAGAAAGAGGGCCGTTCAAAAACCAATCTTGAATTGACCACCACTGCAGCGTTCAATGCCGCTCAAGTCTTGACGCGACTGCACATGTTCAAATCCTGATTGCTCGAGCAGTTCTCGCACCGCTGCAGCCTGGTCATAACCATGTTCCAGTAACAACCAGCCACTTGGCTGAAGGTGCCTTGGGGCTTGCAGCACCAACTGGCGGATGTCATCCAGACCGCTCTTGCCGCTTGTCAGCGCTTGTATTGGTTCATGGCTGAGAGCATCCAGATGCGTGTCTTGCTCGGCGATGTACGGCGGGTTGGACACCACTAAATTGAACAAACCTGACACCCGTTCAAACCAGGAGCCATGCAGAAAATCAACCACGAGCCCATGACGCTGTGCATTGTCGCGCGCCACAGCCAAGGCTTCGGCGCTGGCGTCTACGGCCGTGACATTGACTTCAGGCCGCGTGTTTTTAAGCGCCAGCGCAATGGCCCCGCTGCCGGTTCCCAGGTCGATCACCCGCAGAGGCAACGCGTGACCGTCCCGGGTTGCGTTGTCAGACAGGGTGTCCAGGGTCTCCAGCGCCCAGGTCACCAAGGTTTCGGTATCAGGTCGGGGTACAAGGACCCGCGCATCTACCTTGAAATTCAGACCAAAAAACGCTTTGAATCCGGTGATATAGGCCATCGGCTCACCCGATAGGCGGCGTTGCACCAGTGCGTGGAGCGCAGTCAATTGTTGAGCTGATAGGGTGTCAGTGTCATGCGCGATGAGCCAGGCCCGGTCATGACTCGAACGGCCCAGCACGTGCAGTGTCAGAAGTTGGGCATCAAGACGGTCCAGACCCTGGGCCTGCATCTGCAACAGGCTATGGCCGATGCTTGGCGAATCTTTCGAAAATGACATCAAAACTTGTGTGCTATTTAAATTATAGCTAATAAGTCAATATTTGAAAGGGTTGAATGCCGATTTGATCAATGATAAGGCTGCTTAGTCTGGATTGAGCTCCAGCGCAGCCAGCTGCTCCGCTGCCTCGTACGACTGCAAGGCCTGAACCACATCGTCGAGGTCACCCTCCATGATGGTCAGCAGCTTGTAAAGGGTAAGGTTGATGCGGTGGTCCGTGAGTCTGCCTTGGGGAAAGTTGTAAGTGCGGATGCGGTCGCTGCGGTCACCGGTTCCGATCAGGCCTTTGCGTTCGGCAGCGTCTTTGGCGGCGCGCTCGGCGCGGTCTTTTTCATGGATACGGGCGGTCAGTACTTTAAGCGCCTGCGCCTTGTTGCTGTGCTGGCTGCGACCATCCTGGCATTCGGCCACGATGCCGGTGGGGATGTGCGTGATGCGCACCGCTGAATCGGTTTTGTTGATGTGTTGGCCACCAGCTCCACTGGCACGGTAGGTGTCGATGCGCAAATCCGACGGGTTGATTTTGATGGCTTCTTGCTCGTCCGGCTCTGCCAGTACGGCCACTGTACAGGCGCTGGTATGGATACGGCCTTGAGTTTCGGTGGCGGGCACGCGTTGTACACGGTGTCCTCCGCTCTCAAACTTGAGCGCACCGTAGACGCCGCCCGATGATGCCCCCGTTACCTGATTTTCAATGCGTATGACCACCTCTTTGTAGCCACCCAGGTCGCTGGGTGATTCGCTCACGATCTCGGTCTTCCAGCCACAGTGGTCGGCATAGCGGGTGTACATGCGCAACAAGTCGCCGGCAAAAAGAGCTGACTCGTCGCCGCCCGTGCCTGCGCGAATTTCCACGAAAGCCGGGCGGGCGTCATCCGGGTCCTTGGGCAACAGCATGCGTTGCAGCTCGGCCTCCAGTTGTGCCAACTCGGTCGTGGCACTGGCGATCTCCTCGTCAGCCATTTCAACCATGTCCGGATCGTTGCGCATCTCCAGTGCACTGGCCAGATCGGCCTCCCGCTGCTGGTAGCGCACCCAACGGCTGGCGACGGCTGTTGTGTCGGTGTGCTCACGCGACAGTTTGAGGAACTGATCCATGTCCTTCATGATGTCTTCGCGGGACAGAAGAAACTCCAGTTCCCCCTGGCGGTCAACATAGCGTGCAAGTTGTTGGCGAAGAAAAGGTTTCATTTCAAATCAGTCACTCAGGAAATCGGGGAGACCTTTGCACAGTGCAAAGGAAAGGCGGGGCAGGCCGCTTCGCTAAAGCTGCGAGGAGGCTTGGCGAGCCCGTGTGGAGAGTGGCAGCTTCATCTCTCTTTGCGCAAGAAGAAATGTTGAATCGCGTTGGTGGCGCGTTCGCGTGCCGTGGCATCACCCGCATGTAATTCGGCCAGGGCGCCATGCAGCATTTTGTGGGTCAGGCCTTTGGTGAGGGCATCGAGCACGGCATCAATGTCTTCGCCTTTGGCCAGCATTTTGCGTGCGCGTGCCATTTCGGTGACGCGCCATTCGTCTGCCTGGGCGTTGAGCTGCTGGATCAGGGGCACGGTGCTGCGCTGATCCATCCAGTGCATGAAACTTTGCACCCCGGCGTCGATGATGACCTCGGCCTGGGCAACGGCTGCCTGCCGGTTGGCCTGAGCAGTCTGCACCACGGTAGCAAGATCGTCCACCGTGTAGAGGTAAACGTCACGCAGGGCTTTCACCTCGGGTTCGATGTCGCGCGGTACGGCCAAATCGACCATGAACATCGGTCGGTTGCGCCGTAATTTGAGCGCCCGCTCCACAGCGCCCAAACCAATCAGCGGCAGCGTGCTGGCAGTACAACTGATAACGGCATCGAATTCATGCAGTTGGGCCGGCAAATCAGCCAGTCGGATGACCTCGGCACCAAAGCGGGTGGCCAGTTTTGCCCCCCGGTCCAGAGACCGATTGGCAATCACCATGGTTTTGGGTTTCTTTGCGGCAAAGTGGGTGGCGCAGAGTTCAATCATCTCGCCGGCGCCGACAAACAAAACCCGTATTTTTTCAAGATCTTCAAAAATCTGACCGGCCAGACGTACGGCGGCAGCGGCCATGCTGATGGAATGCGCGCCGATTTCAGTGGAAGTCCTAACCTCCTTGGCCACCGCAAAAGAACGCTGAAACAACTGGTTGAGGGTTGAGCCCAGGGCACCCGCTTCTTCAGCGGCGCGCACGGCGTCTTTCATTTGACCCAGGATCTGGGGCTCACCCAGGACCATGGAGTCCAGCCCACTGGCCACACGAAACGCATGCCGGGCCACCCGTTCGTCTTCAAGCGAATAAGCATGAGACATCAGCACTTCACTGGTGACCCCGCCGCTGTGCGCCAGCCAATCCAGGGTGGGCTCAATCTCTGACAAATGCCCGGCACAGTAGATCTCGGTCCGGTTACAGGTGGAGATGATGGCTGCCTCGGGCTGACGAGACAAAGCGCCTCGCAGACCGTTGAGTGTTGGTCCAATTTGCTCGACCGCAAAGGCAAAACGCCCGCGCAGATCCAGCGGTGCGGTGGTGTGATTGATGCCTAATGCCCAGACTGCCATATGCTCCATTATAAAATTTAACGGTGACTCATATTTTCGAATTCCAATTGGCTCTGTAGCCGACGACAGCCCAATGAACTCGGTCGACCAGACTTTCCATCTCTTGAACTTTGTTGCCCCCGCACTGACTCTGGCATTATTGCTCCCGCTGGCAGCCCGGTTCCTGATGAAACGATCAGGATATACCCTTTCTTTTTGGGTTCAGGTGGTTGTTCATGGCGTAGTCGGGATTGGGGTCTTGTTTGTCGGCCTGTGGGTCGGTGGGCGTGATGGCAAGATGGCCAGTTATGCAGCTCTGGTGCTGGTATCTGCCACTGTGCAGTGGCTCATCAACGGGGGCTGGCGGCGCGCTTAAGCGTCTGGCTGGCTGAGGGTTCTGCTCGTCGTTTTTCAATCGGGTGGTAAAAGATCAACCCGGTCGGTAATGATGCCATCAATGCCCAGATCCATTAATCGCAGCGCTGCCCATTCATCGTTCACGGTATAGCTCAGGGTGCGTAGGCCTGCACTTTGGGCCTGCGTCATGCTGGAGCGGTCCCACAGTGCTTGGTTGCACACCACGGCCACGCAACCCAGGGTCAGTGCGGTTTCCAACCAGCCCGTCCACAGATGATCGAGCAGCAGCCCACGCGGCAGCTCGGGCGCAATCGCTTGCGCGCCTTGCAACGCCTGGGTCTGAAAAGAGGTCAGCAAGGGCGGTACCGCAGCATTTTTCCAGAGTGTTTGTGCATGGCGTGCCACCACCTGGCCGGTATGCAACTCGGTGCCGGGCGTGGGCTTGATTTCGATGTTGAGAAAAAATGCATTGCGAAGACAAAAGTGGGCGATCGCTGTCAGTGTTGGCAAAGGCTCGCCTGCAAAGGCCCGAGAGTGCCAACTGCCTGCATCGAGCTGAGACAGCGAGTTCCAGGTGTGCTCGCCGGAGATGTGGCTCAGGCCTGGTGGCCAGACAGCACGGGCATCGGTGGTGCGAAGCAGCTCGCTGTCGTGCAGCAGAAAAGGGACATCATCTTTGGAGAGCTTGACATCACACTCAAACATCCTGTAGCCGTGAGCAGCGCCCACGCGAAAGGCCGCCAACGTGTTCTCTGGGGCGAGTTTTCCTGCGCCCCGGTGCGCGACCCAGCGCGGGTAAGGCCATGGCCCAGTGTCCAGGAGCCTATTCATAAACGCCTGCCTGTAGCGGTATCAAACCAGTGCAGCTGCTCGGCCCGTGGTAAGACGTGAATGGCTGCACCTATGGCAGGCGGGTTGCCAACTTCGGCTTGTGTTCTGACGATCAGGGCTTCGGTAT
>JBILKC010000066.1:0-10865 GCA_044376885.1 Hylemonella sp.
CGCTTTCTGCCGCTGCAATCATCCCGATGTCCTTAGCCTGGATTGGTGACAACGTGGACTACGAGCACCGGCAAGCTACCCTGGCGCGTGTGGGTGTGGGCACCACTTTGGGCATCACCGGCGGCCAGATGGCGGGCGGTTTGCTGACCGACACTTTGGGCTGGCGCTGGGCTTTTGTTTTTATGACGCTGCTTTTCGCCGGGGTGGGCGCACTCTTGTACGCCGATTTGCGGCGTCAGCAAGCCCGTCCAGTCGTTGATGAGTTCACCCAGCCAGTGGTCCGGCCCGGATTTGTGGCCCAGGCGCTGATGATCATTACCGGACGTTGGTCCCGGGTTATCCTGGCCGTGGCCTTCATTGAAGGCGCAGTGGGGTTTGGCGTTCTGGCAATCTGGGCCTCCCATCTCCACCATGAATTGAACTTGTCCTTGACCACTTCGGGTGCAACAGTGGCCCTGTTTGGTATGGGTGGTATGTTGTATATGGCCTTGGCCAGCCGGCTCATCCCCCATCTGGGAGAGCGCGGCCTGGCTGTGTTGGGCGCCCTGTTGCTGATGGTGTCAAGCGCCCTCCTGGCTTACACCTCCCAATGGCTACTGGCTTTGCCGGCCAGCCTGCTGGGTGGTTTTGGCTTTTTTATGTTCCACAACACCATGCAGGCCAATGCAACCCAAATGGCCCCGGCAGCGCGGGGCACGGCGGTATCCCTTTTTGCGGCTTTCCTGTTTATGGGCCAATCGGTGGGTGTTTTGCTGGCAGCCGCATTGGTAGAGCGTCTGGGCTCGGCTCAGGTGATTGTTCTGGGCGCCGGGGTGATGCTGATGCTGGGGCTGTTGCTGTCGGTGGCCTTGAAGCGGCGCGATGACTTGATGCATTTGGAGTGAGCACCGAGAGACTACCTTCAGGCCGTACCCTGTCGCCGGTACTGCAGGGCCTCAGCCACATGCGTCAAACTGGTTTGAGCAGAGCCCGCCAGGTCAGCAATGGTTCGGGCCACTTTCAGCGTGCGGTGCGTTCCGCGGGCAGACCAACCCAGCCGTGTGGCCGCCTTGTTCAGGAATTTTCCGGCGTCATCGTCCAAGTGGCTGTGTGTTTCGATGTCTTTGCCTTCCAGCGCCTGGTTGGCTTTGCCCTGGCGGGCTAAAGCGCGTTTGCGGGCTTCGTGGCTGCGCTGCCGAATGATTGCGCTGGGCTCGCCGTTGGATGTGGTCAGAAGTTCTGAGGGTGGCAAAGCGCCAACCTGCACGTGCAGATCAATGCGGTCCAGCAAGGGGCCGCTGAGTCTGCCCTGGTAACGAGCCACCTGATCCGGTGTGCAGCGGCAGGCGCGCAATGTCGAGCCCAGATAACCGCAGGGACATGGATTCATGGCGGCAATCAACTGAAACCTTGCCGGAAACTCTGCACGCCGGGCGGCGCGCGAGATGGTGATGGTTCCTGCTTCCAGGGGCTCTCTCAAGGCCTCCAGGGCGCTACGGGGAAACTCCGGCAGCTCATCAAGAAAAAGTACCCCATGGTGTGCCAGCGAGATTTCCCCGGGCCTGGGCGGTGAGCCCCCACCAACCAGAGCCACAGCGCTGGCCGAGTGGTGCGGGCTGCAGGTGGGTCGCAGGCCCCACTGCGCCATCGAAAAGCGCCCGGCCAGGCTGGCAATGGCTGCGCTTTGCAAGGCTTCCTGGGTGCTCATGTCCGGCAGCAGACCGGAGAAGCGATGCGCCAGCATGGATTTTCCCGAACCTGGCGCACCACAAAGCAGCAAGCTGTGCCCACCTGCCGCCGCAATTTCAAGGGCACGTTTGGCCCCGAGTTGCCCCTTCACGTCAGCCAGATCCAGGCCGGCAACCGCGTTTTGCCTTGGCTGTGCTTCAACTCGGGCCCAGTCTGGGTTGGTGCCCGCTGTGGGTGAGTTGTTGTCGGCGGGAAGGAATTGTTGGACCACGTCCAGTAAATGCCGGGCACGGTAAACGCAGGTGCCTGGTACCAGGGCGGCTTCTTCGGCATTGCCTGGGGGCAGTACCAGCTTGGGTGCCACAGCCAGCGCTTGTAAAGCCAGGGCAACTGCCAGGGCGCCACGCACCGGCCGCAGCTCTCCGGACAAGGAAAGCTCGCCAGCAAATTCATGCCCCGCCAGCCGGCTGGCGTCAATCTGGCCGCTGGCAGCCAGAATGCCCAGCGCAATCGGCAGGTCGAACCGGCCTGAGTCTTTGGGTAGATCCGCAGGTGCCAAATTGACGGTTATGCGCTTGTTGTTTGGAAACGCCAGCCCCGAGTTCTGAATGGCAGAGCGGACCCGCTCCCGTGCCTCTTTCACCTCAATATCAGCTAGGCCCACAAGCGTAAAGCTGGGTAAGCCATTGGCCAGGTGCACTTCCACGGTGACGGGAGCCGCCTCCAGCCCAATGAGTGCGCGACTTTGCGTTGATGACAAAGACATTTTTGACCCCCTAAAGTGGTGCAATCTGGAAATGCCCAGGCACATTGAAGCACCAAAAAAGTGCAATCTGTATATTTGTACAGCTATTTTAGAGGGGGTATTTGTTTTTGACTAGTGGGATTCATGCAACATCATAGATTTGCCGCCTAAATACAATTGGCACGGTCCATGCTTTTGGACTCTGTCTAATTTATTAACCTTTGGAGTTGACAATGAATTCAAAAACCAAAACAGCCGTAGCGGTTCTTTCGCTGATCGCCAGCACTGCGGCTTTCTCTCAGGCAAAGCCTGCAACACCTGACTACACATTGAGCTACAACGTGGGCGTTGTTAACGACTACCGCTTCCGTGGTATCGAGCAGACCCGTGGTCAGCCATCTGTTCAGGGCGGTGTTGATTTCGCACACAAAAGTGGCATTTACCTGGGTGTTTGGGCTGCCAGCGGCATCAAATGGATTCAAGAATTCAATGGCGCTACAAAAGGCGACTACGAGGTTGACTTTTACGGCGGCTACAAGGGCGAAGCTATCAAGGGCCTCGGTTTTGATGTTGGCGCTATCACGTATCAGTACCCGGGAAATGATTCCGGTTCTGCTGGAGTGGGTAAGGGTTTGTACTCTAAAGCCGACACCACAGAAATTTATGGCGCGCTCTCCTACAGCGTCTTGACGTTCAAGTACAGCCAGAGCGTGGGCGACTTTCTGGGCAACCTCAACAGCAATGGCAGTCGTTATTACGATTTAAGCGCAACCTTTGACCTGGGCAATGGCTTTACGTTTGTTCCGCACATTGGTGTTCAGACTATCCCCAATCAAAGTTTGGGTACCAAAGTAGGTGATGCGGCCAACTATACGGACTACGCCCTCACCCTTGCAAAAGATTTTGGTAATGGCTTTGTCGCTTCTGTGGCAGCCGTTGGTACAGATGCCAAAGAATCCGGCGCCAATGCTTTCTACCGTCAGACATCGCCTAACCGATTTCTGGGTTCGAGCGCTGTTGTGCTCGGCCTGAAATACAACTTCTAACTTCAAGTTAGCGATCCACCAGAGGAAAACATATGAAACTTGTCACAGCCATCATCAAACCCTTCAAGCTTGACGAAGTTCGTGAAGCCTTGTCTGCCATCGGCGTCCAGGGCATCACGGTGACTGAAGTCAAAGGCTTTGGTCGCCAGAAGGGCCATACAGAACTTTATCGGGGTGCAGAGTACGTTGTCGATTTTCTGCCCAAGGTCAAGATTGAGGCGGCCGTTTCTGATGAACTGGTGGATCGCGTGATTGAGGCGGTTGAGGGCGGAGCCCGTACCGGCAAGATTGGCGACGGAAAAATCTTTGTTTACAACCTTGAACAGGTTGTCCGTATCCGTACTGGTGAAACCGGTAAAGAAGCCCTTTGAAGAGAGAACAACATGAAAAAACTACTTGCCTCATTGGCACTTGGCCTGACCCTTCTGGCTGGCTCATCCGCCGTCTTTGCCCAAGCTCCTGCAGCTGCACCTGCAGTCACTGCCCCCGCTGAAGCCAAAGCGGCAGATGCAAAACCTGCGGCAGCCGCGCCAGCAGCAGCTGCAGCCGCACCAGCTGCACCTGATGCCCCGGCTGAAGCTGCACCCGTGCCGGTTCCCAATAAAGGGGATACCGCCTGGATGATGGTGGCTACCCTGCTGGTTATTTTGATGACCGTCCCCGGCTTGGCCCTGTTCTACGGCGGCCTGGTCCGAAGCAAGAACATGCTGTCGGTCCTGATGCAGGTGATGGTGACGTTCTCACTCATCGTTGTACTCTGGTTTATTTACGGCTACAGCCTCGCGTTTACCGAGGGTAACGCGTTCATCGGTGGTTTTGACCGACTCTTTATGGGTGGTGTCTGGGACAACGCAGCGGGCACCTTTGCCAATGCCGCCACGTTCTCCAAGGGCGTCTATATTCCTGAAATCGTATTTGCAGCTTTCCAGGCCACCTTCGCCGGTATTACCTGTGCCCTGATCGTGGGTGCTTTTGCTGAGCGCATGAAATTCTCGGCTGTGCTGATGTTCATGGTCTTGTGGTTCACTTTCAGCTACACCCCCATTGCGCACATGGTGTGGTTCTGGATGGGCCCTGACGCCTATGCCAGCAAAGAAGTGGTTGATGCCATGAATGCCAAGGCCGGTTACATCTGGCAGATGGGCGCGCTTGACTTTGCCGGCGGTACGGTTGTTCACATCAATGCCGCTATGGCTGGTCTGGTGGGTGCTTACATGGTTGGCAAGCGTATTGGTTACGGCAAAGAAGCCATGGCACCACACAGCCTGACCATGACCATGGTTGGCGCTTCCCTCCTGTGGGTGGGCTGGTTTGGTTTTAACGCAGGTTCTGCGCTGGAAGCCAACGGATTTGCTGCTCTGGCCTTCATCAACACGTTTGGTGCAACTGCTGCGGCTGTTTTGGCCTGGTGCTTGGGCGAAGCGCTGATGCGCGGCAAAGCGTCCATGTTGGGTGCTGCCTCTGGTGCCGTTGCCGGTCTGGTGGCCATCACGCCTGCTGCCGGTAATGTGGGCATCGGTGGTGCACTCATCATCGGCTTGGTTGCGGGCTTTGCATGCTTGTGGGGTGTCAATGCCCTCAAGAAAATGCTGGGCGCAGATGACTCCTTGGACGTATTCGGTGTGCACGGCGTTGGCGGCATTGTGGGTGCCATACTGACCGGTGTGTTCAACTCCCCGGCTCTTGGCGGCCCCAGCGCCGTGGGTGATTGGGTCACAGCCGGCATGATTCCAGCCGCTGACTACTCCATCGCCACTCAGGTCTGGACCCAGACCAAGGCTGTGCTGATCACGGTTGTCTGGTCTGGCCTGGTGTCGTTCATTGCTTACAAAATTGTTGACTTGACCATTGGTCTGCGTGTCAGCGAAGAAGAAGAGCGTGAAGGCCTGGACATCAGCTCACACGGCGAGACTGCATACAACCGTTAATCATCTCCTTTGGTTATTCAGCCCGCAAGAGCTTAAGGCTCAAGCGGGCTTTTTTACGCCTGCTTCATGGCTTGCCTACATACGCTGTTCTTGGCCTGTCTTGCACGGGTTGGCGGCTTCAACCGCACCACCCTGTCGCAAATGCCCCTCAATTAGCAGCTACCATAGCCATATGGACAACGACCTGAACCCCATCGTCGAGCGCATTCGCGCCGCGGCCAACGAC
The DNA here is from genome assembly GCA_044376885.1 of Hylemonella sp. Classification (GTDB taxonomy): domain Bacteria; phylum Pseudomonadota; class Gammaproteobacteria; order Burkholderiales; family Burkholderiaceae_C; genus JBEIGE01. The sequence goes on from JBILKC010000066.1 coordinate 5,614, forward strand.
CAGACGCCGCTGAGAATTCGTGGCGGCGGCAGCAAAGACTTCTACGGACAAAGCCTGCAGGGCGAGATTCTCGATACCCGGGGACTTGGCGGCATTGTGAGTTACCAACCCAGTGAGCTGGTGGTGACCGTTCGCAGCGGAACCCCGTTGGCAGATCTGGAGTCTGTGCTGCGCGAGCAAGGCCAGTATTTGCCATTTGAGCCGCCCGGCTTCATAAGCTCAGGCGCACAGGCCACTTGCGGTGGCATGGTGGCCGCCGGGCTCAACGGCCCGTCCCGTGCCAGCGTCGGTGCTGTGCGTGATTACGTGCTTGGTGTGACGCTCCTGAACGGTCGGGCGGAGTTGTTGAAGTTTGGCGGTGAGGTGATGAAAAACGTTGCCGGCTATGACGTTTCCCGACTGATGGCCGGGTCGCTGGGAACCTTGGGCCTGATCGTGCAAGTGTCTCTCAAGGTTTTACCGATCGCACCGGCGCAATGCACGCTCATTTTTGAACTGGACGAGGCGCAAGCACTGGCTCAGTTGAACCGGTGGGCTGGTCTGCCCCTGCCGGTGAACGCCTCTTGCTGGTTTGATGGTGCTCTGGTGGTCCGGTTGCGGGGAGCCAAAGCCGCTGTCGCAGCAGCCCAAGTCGCGATGGGTGGCCAGCTCATGGCGGTGGCAGACGAGGAGCGTTTGTGGAATGGTCTGCGTGAGCAGACGGCCCCCTTCTTTGTACTCAGGGAAAACGAAAGCTTGGTGAGACTCAGCGTACCCGATACAACGCCACCCTTGAATCTGGGGCCTACCCTGATTGAGTGGGGCGGTGCACAACGCTGGATCAAAATCCTTGATTCCCAAGGCCCTGAAATCAGGGCGGCCTTAGCGCCAGTGGGCGGTCAACACACCCTTTTCCGATCGGCCAACAAAGCGTCTGGCGTTTTCTCTGCCTTGCCCTCGCCACTAGACCGTATACACCGTCAGCTCAAAAAACAGTTTGATCCCGCTGGTATTTTCAATCCTGGACGTATGTACCCTGATTTTTAAGACCCCAATTTCTGAGCGAACCCCATTACATGCAAACCAATCTCGCGCCCGAGTACAAAAACACTGCTGATGGACAGGCCGCAGAGGCTATTTTGCGCAAATGCGTCCATTGCGGTTTTTGTACAGCAACCTGCCCGACCTACCAGTTGCTGGGCGATGAGCTGGACGGCCCCCGTGGCCGGATTTATCTGATCAAGCAGGTGCTTGAGGGTCAAACGCCAACACGCAAGACCCAGACGCATCTGGACCGCTGCCTGACCTGCCGTAACTGCGAGACCACCTGTCCCTCGGGGGTGGATTACGGTCACCTGGTGGACATAGGCCGCAAGCTGGTCGATGCCAAAGTGAGCCGCCCCCTGGGCGAAAGCGCGCTGCGCTGGGCCCTGAAAGAGGGCCTGCCTTCTCCCCTGTTTGCGCCGGCCATGAAGATGGGCCAGATGGTCAGAGACCTGCTGCCTCAGGCACTCAAAAACAAGGTGCCGGCAGCGCAGGATGCCGGTGTCTGGCCGACCCGAACCCATGCCCGCAAGGTGTTGATGCTGGCGGGCTGCGTGCAACCCGCCATGCTCCCCAACATCAACAGCGCCACAGCCCGCGTGCTGGATGCCGTAGGTGTGCAAACCCTGATCGCGCCAAAAGCGGGCTGCTGCGGCGCGGTCAAGTTTCACCTCAACGACCAGGAAGGCGGCAAAGTGGCCATGCGCGCCAACATCGACGCCTGGTGGCCCTATGTCGAGCAGGGCGTCGAAGCCATCATGATGAATGCCTCCGGCTGTGGTGTCACCGTCAAGGAGTACGGGCATATCCTCCACGATGATCCGGCCTATGCGGCCAAGGCCGCACGCATCAGCGCGCTGACCAAAGACCTGAGCGAGTGGCTGCCAGAGATCGCCGCGTCATTGCGCGGCAAGGTTAACGTCAAAGCAGCTCAGGTGGCGTTTCATCCGCCGTGCACTTTGCAGCATGGTCAGCAATTGAGGGGCGGGGTGGAGCAACACCTGGGCGAGCTGGGCTTCAACATCCGGCTTAGCAACAACGAGTCCAATTTGTGTTGTGGTTCTGCGGGTACTTATTCGGTACTCAATCCGGACCTGGCTTACCAGTTGCGCGACCGCAAGCTCGGCCATCTGGATCAGCTGCAACCCGAGGTCATTGTGTCTGCCAATGTCGGCTGCATCACCCATTTGCAAAGCGGCACGGCGACGCCCGTCAAGCATTGGGTTGAATTGCTCGATCAGGCCCTTGCCTAACGTTCGCCGGCTACAGACGGCAAATCCGGTTTCACTGGTGTGGGCCAGCTGGCCCACAAGGCGGCTAGCAGTATCAATGCGCCGCCGATCATGCTGCGCAGCGTCAACTCGCCCGCGCCCATAAACACCGAAGAACCACTGGCAAAGAGCAGCTCGGTCAACATGATCAGGGAGGTTGCACTGGCGCTCAGTCGTGCAGCGCCGTATTGAAGACAAACATTGCCCACCAGAAAAGCCAGGCTGGTGACCAACGCAACGCCGGCCCAGTCCATGTTGAATGAAGGCGGTGCCAGCACACTGCCGAACTTCGTGAGGACCAGGGCAACCATCAAAGGCACCAAAGCCCCGCCACCGAACATGGCCAGCATGCGGCCCTCGTCCGGGGTGTGGTTGAGTTTGCGCAGCAGGATATTGGTCAGCGCAAAGCAAAGCCCGCCCATCAATGCCAGCCAATCCGCCAGATCAGCCGGCACGGGCCACGGCGATTCGGGGGTTTTAAGCACAATCACAACGCCTGCCAGAGCTATAACAAGACGCAACAGGGACACCGGGCTGGGCTTTTCCCCGAGCAGCGGCCATGCCAAAAGAGCCACCCAGGCCGGCATGAGGTAGAACAGCAGCACCACCCGCACCACATCCCCGATGGTCACCGCCCAGTTAAAGCCCACATTGGTCAGCCCGGCAGCAAGTGCGAGCAGGAAAAGCATGGGAAACCGCAGGATCAAGCGCCAGGAGGCCGGCCAGATCAGCACCACACCAACCAGAGACAGGCCATAAATAAAAAAAGTGGACCATAAGGGGTGTAAGCCGGCCTGGCTGAGCTCACGAAAGGGCCACCAGGACAAGCCCCAGACCAACGCGTTCGTGATCAGGCCGGCAATCGGCAACACGCCACCCATAGCGCGTGTTCAGCCGTGGCTGTTGTCGCTGCGAGCAATGGTCAGCAGCCGTTCAACCTCTTCGGCGTGGTGAGTGCAATTGCTCATGTGCCAGCGTTTGATCAGCCACATAAAGCCTGCCACCACCACGCCGAAAGCCGTGATGGCACCAAAGGCCGACAGACCCATGCCCGTTGACATGCTGTACAAACCCCCAAGAAACAAAATGCAGGCCTGCTCATTGAAATTCTGCACCGCTATTGACCGGCCGGCACCCATCAGGTTATGCCCACGGTGCTGCAGTAAAGCGTTCATGGGGACCACCAGAAATCCGCCCAGACCGCCCAGCAGGACCAGAAACGGTGCAGCCAACCAGACGTTTTCTATGAAATTGAGCAGAATGACCAGCAAGCCCATGCCGATACCCAGCGGCATCACCCGGGTGGCGTCTTCCAGCCGCATACGCATGGAGGCGACCACGGCACCCACGGCAGTGCCTATGGCCACTACGCCAACCAGGGAGGAAGCTTCGGTCACGCTGTAACCCAAGGCTGCCGCGGCCCAGGCCAGCACGATGTAACGTAGATTACCGCTGACGCCCCAGAAAAGGGTGGTGGTGGAGAGGGAGATTTGCCCCAGCTTGTCTTTCCAGAGCAGGGTGTTGCAGCGCCAGAAATCGGGCAACAGGCTCACCGGGTTCTTGGGTATCGGGCGCATTTCTACACCGGTATGCGGGATTCGGGTGTTGAACCAGGCTGCAAGCAGATAAACAAAAATCAGGATGCAGATGGCGGCCTCAGGCGCGGTGTTGATGCTGGTGGTGATAAAAGGCAAATCGAAAGACAAGAGCGAGGATGAAATGGCATTGCCAACCAGTTGCCCGCCCAGCAAAACGCCCAGGATGATGGAGGCAATGGTCAGACCCTCAATCCAGCCATTGGCTTTGACCAGCTGGGAGGCCGGAAGCAGCTCGGTGAGGATGCCGTATTTGGCCGGGGAGTAGGCGGCGGCCCCCAGCCCGACAATGGCGTAGGCCAAGAGCGGGTGGGTGCCAAACAGCATCATCAGACAACCCACGATTTTGATGGAGTTGCTGTAGAGCATGACCCGTCCTTTGGGCATGGCATCGGCAAACGCGCCTACAAACGGGGCCAGCACCACATAAAACAGGGCGAACATGGGCACCAGTGCCGCTTGCTGCCATTCAGGTGCATTGCTGGAACGTAACAGTTGGACAGCACCCACAAACAGGGCATTGTCGGCCAGCGAGCTGAAAAACTGCGCTGACATGATGGTGTAAAAACCGCGTTTCATTGTCTCCAGACCAACGTCAATGGCCCGGATGAAGGGCGATGCATCAGAAAAATTGAATTGTGCACAGGTTATAGCACGGTGTGCGATGTCAGAATGTGACAACACGATTTCTCTGCTCATTCACCATGCCGCGACCGATACGAGCCACCATCCACACCCAGGCCCTGCACCACAACCTGACGCAGCTGCGCAAGACCGCGCCTCAGGCCAAAGTGTGGGCTGTGGTCAAGGCCAACGCCTATGGCCATGGCATTGAGCGCGTGTTTGAGGGGCTGCGCGGTGCGGACGGGTTTGCCCTGCTGGATCTGGATGAGGCCGCGCGGGTCCGTGCGCTGGGCTGGCGCGGCCCGATCCTGTTGCTCGAAGGCGTGTTTGAACAGCGTGATCTGGAGCTGTGTTCACGGCTTGATCTGTGGCACACCGTGCATTGCGATGCGCAGATTGACATGCTGGCCACGCACAAAACCCATGTGCCACATCGCGTTTTCCTCAAGATGAACAGCGGCATGAACCGGCTTGGCTTCAAGCCTGAGCAATTTCGTGCCGCCTGGACCCGACTCAATGCACTGCCGCAAGTCGATGAAATCTCATTGATGACGCATTTCAGCGATGCCGATGGTCCCAAGGGCATCGATGCACAAGTTCAGACGTTTACAGAGGCAACCCGGGACCTGACCGGCGAGGTGAGCCTCGCCAACAGCGCGGCAGTCCTGCGCCACACCCTGAGCACCGACTGGTTGCGCCCGGGCATCGCCCTGTACGGCAGCGCCCCCGACTACCCCGA
>JBILKC010000319.1:0-3255 GCA_044376885.1 Hylemonella sp.
GACATGCTTTAGAACGACTTCATACGCCTTCTGGCAAAACTTAAACACCTTAGCTTCTTAAGAATGCTGCATTGCAATAGAATTCCTGCCACCGGATGATTTACCAATTTCAGAATCACAATATGCGAACAACTTTGAAAGTTCAACAATGACTGAGCTTGTGACACCAGCCTACGCAAAACGCCCTGAATTTCGCAACATCCACGCCCTGAGGGACCTTCCCAGCTACCGCTTACCAGCGGCAGGCTGGGTTTCCATCCTGCACCGGGTGAGTGGTGCCCTTATGTTTATTTTGCTCCCGTTCATTATTTGGATGTTTGATTTTTCGGTGTCATCCGAAATCTCCTTCGCCAAATTCTCGGCTGCATTCAATATTGGCATCGGCCCGGTACCGGGGTGGTTTTTCAAGCTCGTAGCGCTGAGTTTGATTTGGGCATTTATTCATCACATCATTGCCGGACTTCGCCACCTCTGGATGGATATCAACCACGCAGTCAGCAAAGAGTTCGGCAAAAGCTCGGCCGTCTTCACCCTGGTTTCAAGTTTGAGCCTGAGCGCAGCTCTAGCCGCCAAACTTTTTGGACTTTACTAATTCTGCCATTGCATCTTCTCGAAGTCATACCGACTTTGGCAGGACCCCAACCTTACTTGCGCCTCATTCTTAAAGGTCACCGATATGCCTGTTAATTACGGATCCAAACGCCTGGTTGTAGGTGCGCACTACGGGTTGCGCGACTGGCTCAGCCAGCGCGTTACTGCAGCTTTAATGGCAATTTTTACCTTGCTTGTGCTGTTTCAAGTGCTATTTTCAAGAGGACCTATCGGCTATGACGCTTGGGCCGGTATTTTTTCATCGCAGTGGATGAAAGTACTCACTTTCAGCGTCATCATTTCGCTGGCCTACCATGTCTGGGTCGGCATGCGCGACATCTGGATGGATTACATCAAAGCGGTCTGGCTACGTCTGACCTTGCAGGTTTTTACGATAGTGTGGCTGGTTGCCTGCGCTGGATGGGCAATTCAAGTCCTGTGGAGACTCTAATTCATGACTTATACGATTTCCAAACGAAAATTTGACGTGGTTATTGTCGGGGCAGGTGGCTCTGGCATGCGCGCTTCTTTGCAGCTTGCGCGAGCCGGTCTCAATGTTGCGGTTCTCTCCAAAGTATTCCCCACCCGCTCACATACCGTTGCGGCCCAGGGTGGAATTGGCGCCTCTTTGGGCAATATGAATGACGACAACTGGCACTACCACTTTTACGATACCGTCAAGGGCTCAGACTGGCTGGGCGATCAGGATGCCATTGAATACATGTGCCGAGAAGCGCCAAAAGTGGTTTACGACCTTGAGCACATGGGCATGCCATTTGACCGCAACCCTGACGGGACCATTTATCAGCGTCCCTTTGGCGGACATACCGCCAACTATGGAGAAAAAGCGGTTGAACGCGCTTGTGCAGCTGCAGACCGAACGGGTCATGCCATGCTGCACACGCTTTACCAACAAAACGTCAAAGCCAAAACCAGCTTCTTTGTCGAATGGATGGCCATGGACTTGATCCGGGACGCAGATGGCGATGTTTTGGGCGTTACTGCGCTCGAGATGGAAACCGGAGATTTACATATTCTGGAGGCCAAGACGACTTTACTGGCGACTGGCGGCGCGGGAAGAATTTTTGCAGCGTCTACCAATGCATTTATCAATACCGGTGATGGCCTGGGTATGGCTGCTCGGTCAGGAATTCCCCTCGAAGACATGGAGTTCTGGCAGTTTCACCCAACAGGTGTTGCAGGTGCCGGTGTTCTTCTGACTGAAGGCTGCCGGGGCGAGGGTGCCATTCTGATTAACAGCCAGGGCGAGCGCTTCATGGAGCGTTATGCACCAACACTGAAAGATTTGGCTCCACGGGACTTTATTTCCCGTTGCATGGATCAGGAAATCAAGGAAGGCCGTGGGTGCGGGCCCAACAAAGATCATGTGCTATTGAAGCTGGACCACCTGGGTGCAGAAACCATCATGAAGCGGCTACCGTCCGTCTTCGAAATTGGCCACAATTTTGCGAACGTGGACATTACCAAAGAGCCCATCCCGGTCGTGCCCACCATTCATTACCAGATGGGCGGAATACCAACCAATATCAACGGCCAGGTGGTTACCCAAAATAGCGAAAACCAAAGCGAAGTTGTCAACGGCTTGTATGCGGTTGGCGAATGTTCATGCGTCAGCGTTCATGGCGCAAACCGCTTGGGAACCAACTCGCTGCTGGATTTGCTCGTTTTTGGACGTGCCGCTGGAAATCACATAGCCGAGTACAACAACAAGAACAAGTTGCACAAACCACTTCCTCAAGACGCAGCTGAGACCACACTCTCCAGACTCAACCGGCTTGACAACGCAACCCAGGGTGAATACGCCCAGGATGTTGCAAACGATATCCGGGCTGCAATGCAGCTGCATGCAGGGGTGTTCCGCACACAAGCAACCATGGATGAAGGTGTTATAAAAATTGCGGCATTGCGTGAGCGCGTCAACAACATCAACCTCAAAGACAAATCCAGAATCTTTAATACCGCACGGATTGAGGCCCTTGAAGTTGAAAACCTGATTGAAGCTGCACAAGCGACCATTGTTTCAGCTGCAGCCAGACATGAAAGTCGAGGTGCGCACTCGGTAGACGACTACAGTGACAGTCCCCAATACCCCAATGGCCGCAACGATGTGGAATGGCACAAACACACCCTTTGGCACAGCCAGGGCAACCGCCTGAGCTATAAACCTGTGGTGATGAAGCCCCTCACCGTTGATTCTGTACCTCTCAAAGTACGGACTTTCTGACAGCCTCAAGAAACAAGATACGAGCGCCAATTTCCATATTCCGGGATGAGAACCATGACCAAACGCACCTTCTCTATTTATCGCTACGATCCAGACAAAGACGCCAAGCCCTATATGCAAACCATTGAGGTAGAGCTTGATGGCAGCGAACGCATGCTGCTTGACGCGTTGATGAAACTCAAGGCGGTAGACCCCACCATTTCCTTTCGACGCTCCTGCCGTGAAGGAGTCTGCGGTTCGGATGCCATGAATATCAACGGGAAAAATGGCTTGGCCTGTCTAACCAATATGCGTACGCTTACCGGTACAGTGGTTCTCAAGCCCTTGCCGGGTCTGCCCGTGGTGCGGGACCTGATTGTGGACATGACGCAGTTCTTCAAACAATACAATTCCATCAAACCTTACCTGGTCAACGACAC
>JBILKC010000320.1:0-3253 GCA_044376885.1 Hylemonella sp.
GTCGCGACTCCATGTCCTGAACCCGTTGGGTATCGGCAAAATAACGGGGCAGTTCAGCAAAAACACCCTTGTACACGCCAGGGCCTTTGCCCAGATCGCACAGCTCCAAAGATGCGTTTTTAGGCCCACGTTTCTGTTTCCAGAGGTCTTCCCCTTTGGCCTCAAACAAATCGGCAGGGTTACCATCCTGCAGCATGGCCCGGTACTCAGCTATGCCGTCGGCTGTGGATTTTTGCGCCAAGGCGTTTGCAGCCAGTACTGGAATGGTCAATGCCACAAGTACATGCTTGATATGCCAATTTTTCATTGTTTTTCCTGTTGTGAACCTTTTGTCGGTCTGTGGTCAATCAGGACACGGTGGCTTCGTCTGTACGCGTGTCGCCTTTGTTGTCTTTCCAGTTAACCGTAATCTTGTCGCCGGCCTTGCCGCCTTTGACCACAAATTGCAAAAACGGATTTTTGGACACTGCAGGGCCCCAATCGGCCGTCAGAACTACCTTGCCGTTGTGGGAAGCCGTGACTTCACTGATGAACCACGCAGGCACCAATTTGCCTGCAGAGTCACGGCGCTGGCCGGACTCCATCTCGTGGCTCATCAGTACCCGAACAGTCACCTTATCGCCCGCTGCCTGGGCTCGTATACGCATCGGATCTGCCATGATTTGCTCCTGAATCTATAGTAAGGAATATATGAAAATAAAGGGTGATCTGCCAATCTGGCTAGATATCAACCGCCACAACCGCCCAGCGTCACTTTGACTTCTTTTTTGGCAAACAAGGCCCTGCCATCGTTCATGATGGCCACCGCATACACATCTGAGGACTGGCCCATTTTTGAGCGTGTGGCAAAACTGGCTTCCACGCCGTCATTCGTGTTGAACTGGGCGACCAAAACCGACGGATTTTTTTCCACCAGAATCAGCAGATGCTTGACGCCTGGGAGCGTGGTGCTGACCGTCAGGGGAACGACAGCACCGTTTTCAGCGATGTCCGGACCGCCAATAGTCACATCCTTGCTCTCGGCAGGAGCCCCGGCACCAAGTGCCTTGACAGCGTCTGCGATGGATTTGGCTTCAAACGCATTTTTGTTGTAAGCCAGCGCATAGTGGGGGAACAAGCCTGTGCCGGCCAGCAAGCCGGCAACCAGTGCACTTTGTTTGAGTGTCTTGCGACGTGTTTGCATGAATATCTCCTATGGGTTGTGTATGCTAAACCTTTGTCAAGTCGGTGACTATGGGACAAGCCCTATTTTCCTGCACCGGATGAAAGCCAGGATGCCAGGGTTTTTGCTTCAGGCAGTGTTAATGCCTGAGCTGGCATAGGAATAGGGCCCCAGACGCCCTGCCCCCCCGATTTGATCTTGCCGGCCAGATAGTCCACTTGACCGGCATGCTTCTTGGCGATGTCCTGAAAACTCGGCCCGACCAGTTTTTTATCCATGCCATGGCAAGCAGTGCAGCTGTATTTTTGCAGCAAGGCCTGGACGACTTTGCCATCAAAAATGCCCGTCCCTTCTGATGCAGGTTTGGGTTGGGATAACGCACTACTCGCAGCGACCCGGGACGGGCTTGCGGACCGACCTTCCGGGAGGGTAGTGTCCACCCCGTGTTGGGGCCCAACCTTGCGGTTTTGCTCGGCCAGGTTGCCATGGGCATTGCGCGCAAAGTCCGGCAGGAACGACGAGACTTTGGCCTCTGTGATGCAGTTGCTCATGCACGCCACATTACGGGTGTCCGGCTTGGCGGGATTGCCAAACTCTTTGCCGGGCCACAGCGCATGGTTGGTACTCATCCCATTGCGATTGGGCATGCGTTGCTGCACATCACGAATGTTTTTGTCAGAGAGCACAAAACTATCAGGCACGATCCCGCCCAGGTTAAGGATGAAAGCTGTGACGGCATACACTTCTTCGGTGCTCAGGGATTTCGGCTGGGTCCAGGGCATGGCACGAGAGATGTAATCCCACAGGGATGACAAGGTGGGGACTTTCATCAAGGTTGTGCGTCCCGGGTAGGCTGCATCATTTAAACGGGCAACCCGGCCGGTCTCGATGTCTTTGGCCGTGGTACCACCCACAATGGGGTTAAACACCTCGCCTGACTCGCCAAAAATACCGTGGCAACTGGCGCATTTAGTTTCCCAGACGTCCTGGCCCTTGGCAACGCTGCCCGAACCGGCCGGCAAACCCTTGAAGTCGGGGCGCACGTCGATGTCCCATGCGGCAACTTCTTTGGGTGTGGCATCACGTCCTATGCCGGGATACTTGCTGGGCGATTGCGCAAGCACGATGCCTGGCAAGGTCAATAACAAAGCAAGTGCCAGAGTCTTTGTATCAGGCACTTCAGGAAAGCTGGACATTTTTCACCTCCCCGCTCTCCTGAACCAACCACGATTGAATGGCGTTGTTGTGGTAGATGGACCGCGATCCGCGTGCGGCGCGCAACTGTTTGTAGCTGGGCTGAACAAAGCCGGTTTCATCCACGGCGCGGCTTTGAATAATGGCCGGCTGACCATCCCACACCCAATCCAGATTAAACCGGGTGAGTGACTTGGTCATCACCGGCGACTCCAGCCGCGCGGTGCGCCAATTGCGTCCACCATCCACCGACACATCCACTTTTTTGACTTTTCCACGGCCCGACCAGGCCAGTCCACTGATGTTGTAGAACCCCTTGTCGAGCAGAACCTGACCTCCCGAGGGTGTGGTGACAACACTCTTGCATTCCTGAATGCTGCTGTACTGACGATGCAGGCCTCCTGGCATGAGGTCGATGTAGTGCACGGCTTCATCTTTGCTTCCATAGGGCATATCACCCAGTTCCAGCCGACGCAGGTATTTCACCCAGCTCACGCCCTGCACGCCCGGGACAACCAGCCGCAACGGGTAGCCCTGCTCGGGCCGCAGCATTTCGCCATTTTGGCCATACGCCACGAAGACTTCGCCTGACTTGATCAGGTCCATGGGAATGGTGCGGGTCATGGATGAGCCATCAGCGCCCTCAGCCAATACAAACTTCCCCTTTTTAAGGTCAGCCCCAGCCATTTCCAGCAAAGTGATCAGGGGCACGCCCGTAAATTCACTGCAAGAAAGCATGCCATGGGTGTACTGCACTGTGGGTACCGCCACATTGCCCCACTCCATGCCGGTATTGGCACCACACTCGATAAAGTGAAAACGCGAGACCGAGGGCAATCGCATGATTTCATCCATGGTAAAGACCTTGGGGGCTTTGACCATGCCGTTGATCATGAG
>JBILKC010000321.1:0-3249 GCA_044376885.1 Hylemonella sp.
CGGAACACCTGACTGACGCCACAACGCCTCAGCCACGCCTTGCAATACCGGCAAGAAGTTGGTTGCAAAAACCGCTGCGGCGTGATAGAGCATTTTTTGGCCGGAATCCAATGCAAACGGGCGAGCGCCGATGGCCGTGAACAGAGGTTCCAGCAGGCCGTACACCTCAGGGCTTGCCTCAATACTGCAGGGCGTGCCTTCAAACTGATGGACCGCAGAGGCAGGGTTGGCAAAACTCAGAATGCAGTGGGCACTTGCCAGACGCCAGCCGCAATTCTGAAGGGGTAAGAGCGCATTGATGTCGAGTGCGCCGCTGCAATGAAAGGCGATTGGAGGCTGCTGCACTGCCCCTGGGATGTTGCCTGGCGGCGTTTTTGATATTGAGCGGGCCAGCTCAGCCGCCGTCTCTGAAATCAACCTGTCCGGGACGGCAAGCATCCACAAGTCAGCGGGACGCATCTCGTTTAGGTTTGCTGCCACCCTTCCGGCACCGATGAAGTCTAGCGCGTTGGCGGCGGTGTCCGGTGCTGTGGTCAAAACGTCCTGGAGTTCCAGCACCTTGCGGTCATGCCAGAGTTTGCCCAGTGTTTTGCCAACGCGGCCGCAGCCAATCAGATTAAGCTTTTGCATGGTCTGTGGGATTCCCCGGCTAACGAAGTGGCGACGGTCTTATACCCAGCCCAACCAGCCCAATACGCCACCGGCCGCCAATAACCACAAAAGATGCACGCGGGTTTTCCACACGATCAGCGTGCTGATTGCTGTGACCAGCCAGAGTCGCCAGTCGTTCAGAAAATCGCCGTGAGCGCTGGCCAGAATCCAGCCGGTTGCTATCAACAGGGCCACCACAATGGGTGCCATCCCTTGTTTGAACGCGCGCACAGCGGGTCTATCGCGGTTTTCATGGCCCCAGCGAGAGGCCATATAAGCCAAGCTGGCGCTGGGGATCAGAATTCCGGACATCGAAAGCAGGACACCCAGGAACGCCTGCGTTAAACCCCCCGCGTTTAAGCCCACGTTCCAGCCCATCAGCGCCACAAACAGGACATTGGGCCCGGGGGCAGCTTGGGCGATGGCAATGGAGGCGTTGAACTGCGCTTCGGTCAGCCAATGCTGTTGATCAACCAAAAAACGGTGCATGTCGGGCACGGTGGAGATGGCACCGCCCACGGCCAGTAAGGAGATTGAAAAAAAATGGCTGAAAAGGTTTAGCCAGTCAGCTGCAGCCATGTGCAGTTGAATCACCTCGTTCATGGCTTGATCCTTCGGTAGGTGAGGCCGCAGGCCAGAGCACCCAGGCCGATCAAGGGGTAGGCCAGAGGCAGGCGCAGCACCGCCACCGCCACAAAACACAGCCCGCCCAATACCGCACAAAGGGGTATGCCAAGCACATGCTTTTTGATAACACCCAACATCTTCAAGCCCGTCGCGATGATCAGTCCGGCTGCTACCGCACCCATGCCGCGCAGCGCACCCGCAACGCCCGGATGGTCTGCAAATTGGGCATACACAAGCGCAATCACCAGCAACAGCATCAGCGGTACCATCAGAATACCGGCCATCGAAGCCAGCGCACCTTTGAGGCCGAAGTAGCGCCCACCGATGATGATGCACAGGTTGATCACATTGGGTCCCGGCATGATCTGTGCCACTGCCCACTCTTCGGCGAATTGCTCATTGGTCATCCAGCGCTTGTTTTCTACCAATTCGCGCTGCACCACGGCCAGAACACCGCCAAAACCTTGCAGCGCAAGCAGCGTGAAAGAGATAAAAAGGTCGCTTAAAGATTTAGGTTGCGACATGGGCTCAGCAATCGGCTTGTCGTGATTTTCAATGCGAGTCATGTGCGAATTGGGCTGCAATTGGTCATTGCAACTGATCCTAACGCATTGGACCCGGTCCTCCGGAGAGTCATTTTTGCCTTGACCAGCCAGAAAAACCCAGTCTTCAATGGCCCTTATGGCGGCTTTGTGACTGCTTGCAAAGGCATAAAACCTTACACTCAGTGCCTTCCACGAGATTTATGAACGCTCCACTCGACGTCTCCCTGTTCGCGCGCGCCGCCAAGCCACTGTCCAGTTACCGTAAATACTGGGCGGCCCGATTTGGCACGGCTCCGTTTTTGCCTATGAGCCGCGCCGAGATGGACAAATTGGGCTGGGACAGCTGCGACATCATCATCGTGACGGGTGACGCCTATGTTGACCACCCCAGCTTTGGCATGGCTGTGATCGGTCGCATGCTTGAAAACCAGGGTTTCCGGGTTGGCATCATTGCCCAGCCCGACTGGACCAGCGCTGAGGCGTTCAAAGTTCTGGGTAAGCCCAATCTATTCTGGGGCGTGACGGCCGGCAATATGGATTCGATGATCAACCGCTACACCGCCGACCGAAAAATCCGCAGTGACGATGCCTACACCGCGGGTGATATCGGAGGCAAGCGGCCAGACCGTGCCGCCATTGTTTACAGCCAGCGCTGCCGTGAAGCCTTTAATGACGTCCCCATTATTTTGGGGGGTATCGAGGGCAGCCTGCGCCGGATTGCGCATTACGATTACTGGAGCGACAAGGTACGCCGCAGCATTGTGGTTGATGCCAAGTGCGATTTGCTGCTTTACGGCAATGCAGAGCGCGCCATCGTGGAAATTGCCCATCGCCTGGCGGCCAGAGAGCCGGTACAAAACATCACTGACGTCCGGGGCACCGCCTTTGTACGCCGGCCTGATGACAACACTGGCCAGGGTTGGTTCGAAATTGACTCCACCACGGTAGATGCACCCGGTCGCGTAGAAGACCATATCAACCCCTACATGACGACATCCGAGGCAGCTCAGTCCCAAGGTGCGACATGCAGCAAAGAATCTGCTCCTAACTTAATAGCTGTAAGTTCAAGCACCCAAAGGGCTGAGCCCCTAAAACAGTCCGAAGCCAATCCTGCTATCCAGCCCCTGACTTTTGTGCCCAACCCGGCGCTGCAAGGCCGTGGCAAGTTCAAATTACCACCGCGTGACCGGTCGGTCATCCGGTTGCCGAGTTTTGAGCAGGTCAAGGCCGACCCGGTGCTGTATGCCCACGCCAACCGCGTTTTGCATCTGGAAACCAACCCTGGGAACGCACGTGCGCTGGTGCAGGCCCACGGGGAGGGCACCACTGCCCGCGATGTCTGGATCACCCCGCCACCGATTCCGCTGACCACGGCCGAGATGGACCTGGTGTTCGATCTGCCCTATGCCCGCAGCCCGCATCCGGC
>JBILKC010000322.1:0-3248 GCA_044376885.1 Hylemonella sp.
TAATGGAACTGGCCGACCTGGTGGTGATCAACAAGGCCGACATTGACGCCGATGCCGCCATGCGCGCACAAGCCCAGATTACTTCCAGCCTGCGGCTGCTGGGCATGCACGGCAAGCCCGAGCATGCGCCGGGCCGCCCCAAGCATGCGAGCACCCCCTTGGGGGGCAGCGAACAGGGTGAGCGCGGGGGCCATGATCTTGACCCGCACTTTGACCAGCACTGGGCACCCAAAGTCATTTCCTTGAGTGCGTTGTTGGGGCAGGGCGTAGACACGTTCTGGAATGCCGTTTGCGAATTCCAAACCCTGCAGACCGTCAACGGGCAGTTGAACTTGCGTCGACAGAACCAGGCACTGTCGTGGATGTGGGAGCGTATTGACGCTGGTCTCAAACAGGCATTCAAACAAGACCCAGCGGTGCGCGCACTGCTGCCTATCCTGACCGCCGCCGTGCAGTCCGGACAGATTGCAGCCAGTACTGCAGCGAGAAATTTGCTTGCAGCCCCCATGAATGCTCCCTAAGCAGCTACGAATTCAATAGCGATTTGGCAACAGGTATCAGTGACACGAAAGTAGGACAAACCATGCAAGACATTCTTGAACAGCTAGAGGCCAAGCGCGAACTCGCGCGCATGGGCGGTGGCCAGAAGCGCATAGACGCACAACATAAAAAGGGCAAGCTCACGGCCCGTGAGCGGCTGGAGATTTTGCTCGACGAGGGCACTTTTGAAGAGTGGGACATGTTTGTCGAGCACCGCTGTGTGGATTTCGGCATGGCACACCAAAAGATTCCCGGCGATGGCGTCGTGACGGGCTACGGCATGATCAACGGGCGGCTGGTGTTTGTGTTCAGTCAGGACTTCACGGTGTTCGGCGGCGCCTTGAGTGAAGCCCATGCGGAGAAGATCTGCAAGGTGATGGACCAGGCCATGAAAGTGGGCGCACCCGTGATTGGCTTGAATGATTCGGGCGGTGCGCGCATTCAAGAAGGCGTGGCCTCGCTGGGTGGTTATGCCGATGTGTTCCAGCGCAATGTGCTGGCCAGCGGCGTGATTCCGCAAATCAGCCTGATCATGGGGCCCAGCGCGGGTGGCGCGGTGTACAGCCCCGCCATGACCGATTTCATCTTTATGGTCAAAGACAGCTCGTACATGTTTGTCACCGGTCCCGAAGTGGTCAAGACCGTGACACACGAAGAAGTGACCGCCGAAGAACTGGGCGGAGCCATCACCCACACCACCAAAAGCGGTGTGGCCGATCTGGCGTTTGAGAACGATGTAGAGGCGCTGCTGATGCTGCGCCGCCTCTACAACTACCTGCCCCTGAGCAACCGCGAAAAAGCACCGGTACGCAAAAGCGGCGACCCGGCTGATCGCCGCGAGCCCAGCCTGGACACGCTGGTGCCCGACAACCCCAACAAGGCCTATGACATGAAAGAACTCATCGTCAAGACCGTGGACGATGGTGACTTTTTCGAGATCCAGCCCGAGTACGCCAAGAACATCCTCATCGGCTTTGCGCGCATGGACGGGCAGACGGTGGGTATTGTGGCCAACCAGCCGCTGGTATTGGCGGGCTGCCTGGACATTAAAAGCAGCATCAAAGCCGCGCGGTTCATTCGCTTTTGCGATGCCTTCAACATTCCGGTGATCACCTTTGTTGATGTGCCCGGCTTTATGCCCGGCACTTCGCAAGAGTACGGCGGCATTATCAAGCATGGTGCCAAGCTGCTCTATGCCTATGCCGAATGCACCGTGCCCAAAGTGACCATCATTACCCGCAAAGCCTACGGTGGCGCCTATGACGTGATGGCCTCCAAGCACCTGCGCGGCGACGTCAACTTTGCCTGGCCCAACGCGGAGATTGCGGTCATGGGTGCCAAGGGCGCGGTGGAAATCATCTTTCGCGAAGACAAGGGCGACCCCGCCAAGCTGGCCGCCAGGGAAGCCGAATACAAAGCCCGTTTTGCCAACCCGTTTGTGGCGGGAGCGCGTGGCTTTATTGACGACGTGATTTTGCCTAGCGAGACGCGCAAACGCATTTGCCGCTCGTTGGTGATGCTCAAAGACAAGAAGCTGGAGAACCCGTGGCGCAAACACGGGAATATTCCGCTGTAAAGCGCATGACTTGCCAAGCTAACCATTAAAGAGAACACCATGTTCACCAAAATCCTGATTGCCAACCGTGGCGAAATCGCTTGCCGTGTGATTGCCACCGCCAAAAAAATGGGTATTCAAACCGTGGCGGTTTATTCCGATGCCGACAAAGAAGCGCGGCATGTGCAACTGGCGGATGAAGCCGTTCACATTGGCGCTGCGCCAAGCCGGGAGAGTTATTTGCTGGCTGACAAGATCATTGCCGCAGCCAAACAGACCGGTGCGCAAGCGGTGCATCCGGGCTACGGCTTCCTGAGCGAAAACGCCGAGTTTTCCAGGCGCTGCGAAGAAGAGGGGATTGTTTTTATTGGCCCCAAGCACTACAGCATTGCCGCCATGGGCGACAAGATCGAGTCCAAAAAACTGGCAGGCGCGGCCGGGGTGAACTGCATTCCCGGTGTCAACGATGCGATTGAAACCGCAGAGAAAGCGGTGGAAATCGCCAAGGGCATAGGCTACCCGGTGATGATCAAGGCGTCCGCCGGTGGTGGTGGCAAGGGCCTGCGCGTGGCGTTCAACGACAAGGAAGCCTTGGAAGGCTTTACCAGTTGCCGCAACGAGGCACGAAATTCTTTTGGTGATGACCGGGTATTCATTGAGAAGTTTGTGGAAGAACCGCGCCACATCGAGATCCAGCTGATTGGCGACAGCTTTGGCAATGTGCTCTACCTCAATGAGCGCGAATGTTCCATCCAGCGCCGTCACCAGAAGGTGATTGAAGAGGCGCCCAGCCCTTTTATCAGCGATACCACCCGCAAAGCCATGGGCGAGCAGGCCGTGGCGCTGGCCAAGGCGGTGAACTACCAGAGTGCGGGTACGGTTGAGTTTGTGGTGGGCAAGGACCAGCGCTTTTACTTTCTGGAAATGAACACCCGCCTGCAGGTGGAGCACCCGGTCACCGAATGCATTACCGGGCTGGACCTGGTGGAGCTGATGATTCGGGTGGCTGCCGGCGAGAAGCTGCCGCTAGAACAAAAGGACGTGCAGCGCAACGGCTGGGCCATGGAGTGCCGCATCAACGCCGAAGACCCGTTTCGAAACTTTTTGCCATCCACCGGCCGGCTGGTGCGCTTTGCGCCCCCGGAGCAAACCA
>JBILKC010000323.1:0-3240 GCA_044376885.1 Hylemonella sp.
CTTGATCTGACCTTGTTTGGCGCTGCTGGTTTGACTGTCTGGGCTGTGCAGATGGCCTGGATTCCGGTGACGGCCGCTGGTGTGATCAACGGCATTGGTCACTACTGGGGCTACCGTAATTTTGAAGCGGCTGACGCCAGCACCAATGTGTCTCCCTGGGGCATCCTGATTGGTGGCGAAGAGTTGCACAACAATCACCATACTTACCCCACTTCGGCCAAGCTTTCGGTCAAGCCCTACGAGTTTGACATCGGTTGGCTCTACATCAGTCTCATGCAATCGGTGGGCTTGGCCACAGTCAAAAAGACGCCACCCAAGCTGGCCTTGGGCGACATCAAGCCCGTGGCAGACGAAAAAACACTCGAGGCACTGATTGCGCATCGCTACGAAATCATGGCCGGCTATGCGCACGGTATGCAGCGCGCTTTTGAGCAGGAAGTTGCTGCCCTCAAAGCGCGTAGCTCTGACGCAGCGGTCATTAAAGCCGCCAACCGCTGGCTGCACCGTGACGCTGAAAAAGTACCTGCTTCCGCAGTGCCGGAATTGGCCAAAGCCCGCGCAGCATCGCCCGTGCTCGACAAAATGGTGACGATGCGCGAAGAGCTGCGTCAGCTCTGGCTCAACACCTCTTTGAGCCGTGAGCAATTGCTGAGCAATTTGCAGGGTTGGTGCCACCGTGCCGAAGAAAGCGGCATTGCCACACTTCGGGAATTCTCAATCAAGCTGCGTGCTGTGCGCGCCTGACCCCAACGCGCGCCGGTGCCAAACCAAGCACCGGTTCAACGCGCTGATCAAAAAAGCCCGCATCAGCGGGCTTTTTTGTGGATGAAACCACGTCAGCGAGGCAATCTCTGATCAAGACGTTTGTGCTTTGGGCAGTGACTGCGCAGACAGGACAATCTGCCCATCGAGCTCAATTTCATCGCAGTTATTGCCTTCCCCGATGCGGTCAACAATCACAAAGTCGCTCACCCGGTGCAGTGAAATCAGGGGGTGGTGCCAGACCCCACGCGCATAACTCACGCCCTGGAAGCCGCGCGCCAGAAAAGCTTTGAGGTTTTCGGGCTTGAACTCCCCGGGCGGTGCGACCACCACCAGGTATTCGTCCTGCTCTGCTTGTGTCACCGGGATAAAGGCCTGGCTGCCCAAGGGGTGACGTTCCATGATCGTGATGGGCAGAGGCAGGGGGCGGGGCTGACCCCGAAACACGCTGATGATGGGCTGCCCACCCTGTTCAGAGGTGTCGACGCCACTGAGGGCATGAAAGCGCTCGGTAGTACCGGCGTTGATGGGGTAGTGCCTGGCACCTTCGAGCATGATGACCTCGCCGAACGGGGCGAAAGCCTCACGGCTCAGAGACTCAATTGGCAGATAGTTTGGTGCAGAAGTCGTCATGCGCAGACTCCGGTTTTCACACCAGCTTGCCCCACAGCCGCAGCCGTGAAGTCCCGCCATCCGGGTGCATGTTGTAGCGGATATGGGTAATGGCACCGAGTTTGGCAATCTCGTGTTCAAAATAGTGCTGCAGGTCCATCTGCAGTTTTTGCTCTGGCAGCAAGGTTGGCCAGAACATGCTTTGCGTGATAAGTGACGACTCAGTGCCGCCAACCACATGCGCAGCCTGGATCGAGCAGCGGTCAGGGTAATTGCCCTTGAAGTGGCAGGTATCAACTTCAATCTTTTCAATTGTTCCGGGCTGGCCCAGGGCGATCACACACCAGTCGTTGCCGGGCTCGCGGCGGCGTCGCGTTTCCCATCCATCCCCCATATTGACGCCACGCCCGGGCATCAGCATGGTGCTTGCCAGACCGAAGTGCTGGTTGTTGGCACCGACCACATAGCCGCCGTTCTCGACGCTGGCCAGATCTATCAGTTCAGAACGGCTGGCCCGTGACCAGTCGCGCTGCGGCTGGCCATAGATGCGCAGCCGAGCAATACCACCGTCCGGGTAAATGTGCAGACGGATATGGGTGAAGGGTTTGTCGCCGGCCAAGGCGTGGTAGTGGTGGTTATTGCCCTGCAGGTTGACCGAGGGAAGTATTTCTGTCCAGGTGGTGCTGGCGTTTGGATCACCTTCACAGTCGCAACCTTCCATGGATGCAGCAGGCGGGAAGTTGCCGGTGAAGTGGCTGGTGTCAAGGTCCACGCCATGAATCACGCCCCGGCGGGCCAGTCGGACCACCGCCCAATCATGGCCATTCAAACGTTTGCGGCGGGTTTCCCAGCCGTCCATCCACTTGCCATGGTCATCGTACTTGCCTGCGATGAAAACGGCAGGTTGGGGTTCGAGCATGCGGGTCATAGGCCCAAAAAAATCGTCAGAACACGCGATCGAATCGGCACCCAACCTGGGGTCAGCCAGGTTCATGTACCGGCGTGTGAAATCGGGGGCATTTGGGTCAAGTTGAATGATGGCCATGAAGGGTCTCTGAAAAAATGAAGGTTGAAAAAGTGATGGACAGTTGCCTAGGGTTTGGCCCCGGCCTCAAACCAGCTACCCAAAGCAGCGCGTTCGGCATCGGTGATGCCGGTTGCATTGTTCATGGGCATGGCTTTGAGTTTGACCGCCTGCAGGTAAATCCCTTGGGCGTTGGCCAAAATGGCCTGAGGGGAGTCCAGCCGGACATTTTTACTGGCCAACTGCGCGTTGTGGCACATGGCACAGCGTTGCTCAATGACCGGTGTGATGTCTGCAACCCTCAGAACAGCTGCGTTTGCCGCTGCCGGCGTGACCGGAGCCGGGGGCGGTGGCGAAATCCACACCGCAACACCCAGCAAAATAGCCACGCCCGCAGCCGGATAAGACCAGTTCCATACGCCCTTGTGCTTGAGAATGAAAAACTGGCGGATCAGCACGCTGGCAAGCATGATCAGAACCAGCACCGCCCAATTGTGGGGATGGGAGTAGGTCATGCTGTAGTGGTTGGACAGCATGGCAAACAGCACCGGCAGGGTGAAGTAGGTGTTGTGCACGCTGCGCTGCTTGGCGCGCTTGCCATGGATGGCGTCGGGTGTCTGGCCAGCGCGCATGGCGGCAATCACTTTGCGTTGCCCGGGGATGATCCAGAAGAATACATTGCTGCTCATGATGGTGGCAATCATGGCGCCCAGAATCAGATAGGCGGCGCGTCCGGCAAAGAGGTGGCAGGCCAGCCAGGATGCAGCCACCACGTAAAGCGCAACCAGAATGCCTACCGTGAGGTCGCCACCTTCACGTTCGCCAAAAGTACGGCACAGTGC
>JBILKC010000067.1:0-10788 GCA_044376885.1 Hylemonella sp.
CAGGGCAATCAGCACCATACCAGCGCTGGCCCACTGATCGGGCAGGTGGTTGAACACCAGATACCCACCCAGCATGGCAAAGCCGATTTGGGTATACAAAAAAGGGGTGAGGGTGGCTGCCGTGGTTCGGCGATAGGCCATGATGAGGAAAAAATGTCCAATGGTGCCCATGGCACCCATGAGCATCAACCCGGCCCATTGCCCCAGCGTTTGCGGCCACATCCAGATAAAGGGCAGGGCCAGGGAAGCCAACAGGGTACCCACCCAGCCGGTATAGAAATGCATGGTGACCGTGTCTTCGGTTTTCACCATCTTGCTGGTCAAAATCTGGAAGCTGGAATAGCACCCCACTTGCACCAAGGGCAGGAGCATGGTCCAGCTAAAGAGCTCACTGCCGGGACGAATAATCAACAGCGTGCCCACAAAACCACCACTGACCAAAATCCAGCGCAGGGGCGAGATCCGCTCGCCCAGGTGAGTACTGGCGAGCACGGTGATGACCAGCGGGGTCAGCATGGCAATGGCGGTGAACTCTCCCACCGGCATGAGGGTCAGGATGAAAAACGTGAGCAGGCTGGTGAGCAGCAACAGCAAGCCCCTGAGCGCATGGAGTCTGGGATGCCGGGTGTGCAGCAGTGTGCGCCCGCGCACTGGCAGCATGACCACGGTGGTGGCCACCGCCTGGAACAGGTAGCGGAACCACAGGGCCCACAAGACCGGCACCGTCAGGCTGACCCATTTGGTGGTGGTGTCCAGCGTGGCAAAACAGGCCATGGCTGCGACCGTGAGCACTATGGCGGTCAGATGGCGTGTGTCGGGCGCGCTAACCTTCACTGGATACGGTCCGCCAGCAACTCCCAGACGGGGGTGAGCTTGCCGGGCAGGTAGGGCAGGCTGCCCAGATCGGTGTGGGACTCATCCGGGCTGTGAAAATCGCTGCCACGAGAGGCCGCCAGCCCGAACTCCAGCGCCATATCGGCATAGGTGAGGTACTCAGCCGCGGTATGACTCCCGGTAATGACTTCTACCCCCTGTCCGCCATGGGCCTTGAACTCACTGAACAGGGCGAACTCTTCGTTGGGTGTAAACCCATAACGCGCCGGGTGGGCAATAACGGCCACGCCGCCGGCCTGGGTAATCCAGGCCACCGCATCGCCCAGACTGGCCCAGCGGTGAGGAACAAAACCGGGCTTGCCTTCGGTGAGGTATTTGCGAAACACCTCATTGGTTTCCTTACACACCCCGGACTCCACCAGAAAGCGGGCAAAGTGGGTACGCGAGATCAGCTCCGGGTTGCCGGCAAACTTCAAGGCACCTTCATAAGCGCCCCGGATACCCACCAGCGCCAGGCCGTCGGACATTTCCTGCGCGCGCTGACCGCGCCCGCCGCGTGTCAGCAGCAGCCCTTGCTGGATGCGCGGGTCCTGGGCGTCAAAGCCCAGGCCGACAATGTGTACGGTTTTGCCGGCAAAGGTGATGGAAATTTCGGTGCCGCTGAGGTACTTCATGCCCAGCGCCTTGGCTGCAGCTGCGGCGCGCTGCTGGCCACCGACCTCGTCGTGGTCGGTCAGGGACCACAGTTCAACCCCGTTGGCATGGGCGCGCGCGGCCAGAGCCTCGGGCGTGAGCGTGCCGTCGGAGACCACAGAGTGGCAATGCAGGTCGGCGTTAAGAATTGAGCTCACGGGTTCATTCTAGGGGGTCTGGGCAGAAACCGCCGCTCACGCTCAGACCTCAGCCCCTTCCACCATGAAACGCACGCGCCGCTGGCCGTTCCATTCATCGGCATCCAGCCGAAAAGCCAGGGTCACGCGTTCGGGCAGCGGCTCGGTGCGGCCGAACCAGATGCCGTCGACCGGCTGACCCTGGTGTTTGAGCTTGAGAGCGAGGTGCTTCTCGCCGACCAGCCGCTGTGAAACCACCTCGACTTCTTCGCAAAAAGTCGGCGCGGCAAAACCCTGACCCCAGACTTCACGCTGCAAGGTGTCGACCATTTCGGTGCGGCGGTACTCGGGCCGCAAGGGGCCATCGGTTTCCAGGCGGCGCGTCAGGGTGGCTGCGTCCAGCCACTGGCTGGCCACTTCGTTGAGTCCCTGCTCGAAATCGTCAAAGTGCTCCTCGGCAATGGTGCAGCCAGCGGCCATGGCGTGGCCGCCAAAGCGCAGCAGCACGCCGGGGTAGCGCTTGGCCACCAGATCGAGTGCATCGCGCAGGTGAAAGCCCGGGATTGATCGGCCCGAGCCTTTAAGCTCGTGTTCCCGGCCTGCAGCGCCGCTGCTGGCAAATACAAAAGCCGGGCGGTGCAGCTTGTCCTTGATGCGCGAAGCCACAATGCCGACCACACCTTCGTGAAAGTCGGGATCAAACACGCAGATGGCTGGCGGTGGTTCGTCACTGTCGTCAAACAGCGACTCGGCAATCTGCAGGGCCTGTTCGCGCATGTCGCCCTCAATCACGCGGCGCTCGCGGTTGATGGCGTCCAGCGTTTTGGCCAGCGCATCGGCCTGGGCCGGATCGTCGGTGAGCAGGCATTCGATGCCCAGCGTCATGTCACTGAGCCGTCCGGCGGCGTTGATGCGCGGCCCCAGCGCAAAGCCGAAGTCAAAGGTGGTGGCGTTGGCGGCAATGCGACCGGCTGCGACAAATAGACGCGCCAGGCCGACCGGCATGGCCCCGGAGCGGATGCGCTTGAGGCCCTGAGCCACCAGGCGGCGGTTGTTGGCGTCAAGCCGCACCACATCGGCCACGGTGCCCAACGCCACCAGTGGCAGCAGGGCATCAAGTTTGGGCTGCTGATCACTGGTGAAGATGCCCCGCTGGCGCAATTCGGCGCGCAGGGCCAGCAGCACATAAAACATCACACCCACGCCAGCGATGGATTTGCTGGGAAATCCGCAACCGGGCTGGTTGGGGTTGACGATGACATCGGCGTCGGGCAGCGGGATCGTGCCTACGGCATTGGCCGCTGCCGGCAGGTGGTGGTCTGTCAAGAGCACCTGCAAGCCCAAGGCCTTGGCACGGGCCACACCGTCCATGCTGGCAATGCCGTTGTCGACGGTGATGAGCACATCAGCGCCGCTGGCCTTGACGCGCTCGGCAATCGGTGCGGTCAGGCCATAACCATCCACCACGCGGTCGGGCACGATGTAGCTGACGTGTTTGGCCCCCAGCATGCGCAGGCCGCGCAGCGCCACGGCGCAGGCGGTGGCACCATCGCAGTCGTAATCGGCCACCACACACAGCTTTTTGTTGTGTGCCATGGCATCAGCCAGCAACACGGCGGCTTCGGCCAGGCCTTTCATGCCGGCGCTATCGGCTGATCCTTGAGGTGGCAGCAATTTGGCCAGGCCGTCGTCCAGCTCTTCCTTGCTTTGCACTCCGCGTGCGGCATACAGCTGCGCCAGAAGCGGGTGCACGCCAGCTTGTTGCAGGGCCCAGGCGGCCCGCGGGGGAATGTCTCTTGCTACTAATTTCATAGCTCACTTAACAATTTGGATATGGGTTTGGGGGCTATTTTTTTCATGATTTGGGTCCAGAAGCGTTGGGGTGTCAGGGTAAAGGTTTGGGCATGCTGATCACCGCAGAGCGTCAGCGCATGCTCGCCGCCCTGCTCCAGGGCCGTGAGCAGGGCGCGGCAATCGCTGGCATCAATGGCTTGCCAGGCTTGGGCCCAGGCGGTCGCGTCCTGGCGCAAGGCGGCGCTGGCCAGGCCGCGCGGTACAAGCCACTGATTGGCCTGGAGGATTTGAGGCGTAACGGGTGGAGTACTGGCCCAGAACGAGTTGACCGCAACCGCACCGCGCTGCGCCCGCCGGTCATTGACCGGGTGGGTGTAGAGCAGCATTTGCATTTCGTTTTGCAGGCGGTTGAGCTTGGCGGCGGCTGGCGTTTTGTTCAGCCAGTCGTCAATGTTGCGGCCGATGACCCGGTCTGTGGAGGCCAGCGGTAAATCCCGGAACAGCTCGCCCTGCGCCAGCCAGACACCGGATTGCTCATGGCTCAGGGCAATGCCGTCTTCACGAAAGTAGGGTTGCATGGCACTGAGCAGGGCTTGGGATTCATCGGCGTTCAGGTCCAGCTCATCCGGGTTGCCCATGATCACCTGGCCCTGGCCGACCTGCCAGTGGCAGGGCGTGATGCGTGCGCAGGGGATAACGCCTGCATCTGGCCCGGCTGGCAAGGCACGGGCCAACACGCGCTCGTGCGGCATCAACAACGATTCGGCACTTGCCGTGTCTCGGGGTCCGGGGCTCAGGCGCTGCAGCAACCGGGCCAGGTTGGGCAGCTTCAGGGTGGGGGCCAGCGCCAGAAATGCGGCATCGTTGCGGCTGGCAAAGGGAATCAGAAGGTGCATGGTGGGTCTGGTCAGGTTGGCCTATTGTCCGGTTTTTGGTCAGTGGCCTGCCCGACGGCAAATATCGCCAATAATGGCCGGCTGATCTTCACGCTTTATGGACACCCTCTCCCAATGCCTATGCTGACTGAATTGCCCTACGAGCTGGTGCTGGGCTGGCGCTACACCCGGGCCGGCAGGACGACCCGGCGCAACGGTTTTATCTCCTTTATTTCCGGCGTGTCCATGCTGGGCATTGCGCTGGGTGTGGCTGCGCTGATCATTGTGCTCAGTGTGATGAATGGCTTTCAGAAAGAGGTGCGCGACCGCATGCTGGGCGTGGTGTCGCACATCGAAATTTTTGCGCCCAATGGGGCCGCGCTGCCCGATGTCAACCTGACGCTGGCCCAGGCCCGGGCCAATCCGCAGGTTGTGGGTGCTGCACCTTTCATAGCAACCCAGGCTTTGCTGGCAAGGGGTGATGACATGAAAGGCGCCATCGTTAGGGGCATCGACCCCGCCCGCGAGTCGGAAGTGACTGATCTGGCCGTCACCCTGAAAAACGGCGCTTTGGCGCGGCTGGTGCCGGGTGATTTCGGGGTGGTTCTGGGCGGTGAGCTGGCGCGCGCCCTGGGCGTGCGTGAGGGTGACAAGCTGACGCTGGTGGCCCCCGGTGGCCAGGTCACGCCAGCCGGTGTGGTGCCGCGCTTGAAGCAGATGACCCTGGTGGGTACTTTTGACTCGGGTCACTATGAATACGATTCTGGTCTGGTGATGATGCATGTGGACGATGCCGCCAAAATCTTCCGGCTAGAGGGACCCACAGGCATCCGGCTCAAGTTGAAAGACCTGCACCAGGCCAGGGAAGTGGCGTCTCAACTGGCGATAACGCTGAGCGGGGAACTGATGATCCGCGACTGGACGCGACAAAACCGCACCTGGTTTGCCGCAGTACAACTGGAAAAACGCATGATGTTCATCATCCTGACCCTCATCGTGGCGGTGGCCGCCTTTAATCTGGTCAGTACGCTGGTGATGACGGTGACCGACAAGCGTGCCGACATTGCCATACTTCGCACCTTGGGGGCAAGCCCGAAGAGCATCATGGGTATTTTTGTGGTGCAGGGGGCCATGGTGGGCGTGATCGGTACCCTGGCCGGGCTGCTGCTGGGCCTTGGTATTGCCTTCAATATTGATGTGCTGGTGCCGGCTCTGGAGAGGCTTTTGAATGCCAGCTTTTTGCCGCGCGACATCTACCTGATCAGCCGCATGCCCAGCGACCCGCAGCAGGCCGATATCCTGCCGGTGGCGCTGATTTCGCTGGGCCTGGCTTTTGTAGCTACGCTGTATCCGAGCTGGCGCGCCAGCCAGGTCAACCCGGCTGAGGCACTGCGTTATGAATAAGGTTCTCTCTGACTTCGCTGTCTCTGCAGCGCCGCTCATGCCGTCCGAAATTGTTCTGAACGCCCAAGGCCTGACCAAGCGTTTTCAGGAGGGGCGGCTGGATGTAACCGTGCTGCAGGGTGTGGATTTGCAGGTTCGTGCAGGTGAAACGCTGGCGATCGTGGGGGCTTCAGGTTCAGGCAAAAGCACGCTGCTGCATTTGCTCGGCGGGCTCGATGCACCCACCGCTGGCACGGTTGAACTCTATGGCCAGGATATTGCAAGTTTGCCGGCCGCACAGCAGGGCAGACTGCGCAACCGCTATCTGGGCTTTGTTTACCAGTTTCACCACCTGTTGCCCGAGTTCAGCGCCCGCGATAACGTGGCCATGCCTTTGTGGATCCGGCGCATGCCGCGCGCGCAAGCCGCTGGTGTGGCCACCCGGCTATTGGCCGCTGTGGGGCTGCAAGACCGCTTGCACCACCGGCCGGCTGAACTCTCGGGCGGTGAGCGCCAGCGCGTAGCCATTGCCCGTGCCCTGGTGACCCAACCGGCCTGTGTATTGGCCGATGAACCTACCGGCAACCTGGACCGCAGCACGGCTGATGGCGTGTTCGACCTGATGTTGCAACTCGCGCGCGAGCATGGTACGGCCTTTGTGGTTGTGACGCACGACCAAAGCCTGGCGGCCAGGTGCAGCAGGCAGTTGCAGTTGGTGCAGGGTCGCCTGTCAGAGAATCCGGTTAAACCACAGCAGTGACAGGCCTGCTGAGGCCATGGCCAGAACTGCGGCCAGCAGCGCCAGCAGGCCTGAGATTTCGGTTTCTTTTTTCTCCACCATGATGCGGCTGCCCAGCTTCTCGTAGACATGCTTGAGGTTTTCTGCCGTTCCGGCGTAGAAATACTCACCCTGGGTTTTACCGGCAATGGCCTTGAGGGTTTCTTCGTCCAGCCGCACATGCATGGACCAGCCGTCAAAACCAACCGTCTCGCCACCCACGGTACCTATGCCCACGGTGTAGACACGGATGCCACGGTCAGCGGCGAGCTTGGCTGCTTCCATGGCGTCCACACCCGTGGTGCGCTGACCATCTGTGAGCAAAATGATAGCTGCAGAACCATATGAGCCGGGGGCTACAGGCGTAAATTGCTTGGGAGCTGCAGTTGGCGACTGGTCGATGGCGGTGCCGCGCTGGCGATCGCGCCCGTTCATCATGGCATTGAGGTCGATCCCGGCATCCGGGAAAATTGTGGCCAACGACAGCACCAGCCCATTGCCGATGGCGGTGCCGCGTTGCATCTGAAAGCGGTCAATCGCTGCCACCAGGTCTTCGCGGTTGACGGTGGGTACCTGCACCAGCTGTGCTGATCCGGCAAAGGCCACGATGCCCACTTTGACATCGCGCGGGACCTGAGTCAAAAAGGCTTTGGCGGCATCCTGGGCGGCCACCAGCCGGTTGGGCTTGACATCGGTGGCGCGCATGCTGCCCGACACATCCATGGCCAGCATGATGGTTTCTTGCAGGATGGGCAGCGAGATGACCGCCAGGGGTCGTGAGGCGGCAAGCAGCATCACCGCTACCGACAGCAGGAACAGCGCGGGCGGAATATGCCGGCGTATGCTTTGCCCGGCACCCATGGCCTCCTTGATGAGTGACAGGCTGGCGTAGCGAACCACTGTTTTCTTCTTGCGTCTGAGCAGCCACAGGTACAGCAACACCAGCAGCGGCACAAGCAGCAGCAGCCATAGCAGCTGCGGCCAGATAAATACCAGCGGGAAGGCGGCGGTGTTGTTCATGCCATTTCCTTGGGGTAGTGGGTGGCTTGGGGTGTACGCCTGCGATTCTGGTGTTGGCGCAAATTGGCAAAGCGCAGCAGCGCGTCGGCCAGGTCGTCATCGGTACTGAGCTCCAACGTGTCCACACCGGCACGCACCAGGGCTTGACGTAGGCTGGTCTCGCGTTGCGCGGACAAGGCAGCAAAGCGCTTGCGAAAAGCGGCGTTGGAGGTGTCGACCAGAATCTGCTCGCCGGATTCGGCATCCACCATGGGCAGCAGCCCGAGGTCAGGCAATTGGCGTTCCATCGGGTCAATCAGCCGCACCGCCACCACATCGTGGCGCTGGGCCAATTGCCCCAGGGGTTTTTCCCAGCCGGGCTCGCTGAAAAAATCTGACACCACAAAGACGGTGCTGCGGCGTTTGAACAGTGTGGCACCCGCTTGCACCAGCTGGTCCAGCCGGGTGCTGGCACCCTGATGCTGGTGCCGCCAATCCGGCCTGGCCTGAATGGCTCCCAGCAGATGCAGCACATGCAGCCGGCTGGCAGCTGGTGGCAAAACCCGGTTGATCCCCAGCGTGTTTGAATGTTTTTCAGCGCTGCCATAGAGCACCGCGCCGACCCGGTTGCCGTGGCGGGTGAGCAGTCGTGCCAGCACCGCTACAAATTCAGCACAGGTGTCACGCTTGCGCCTGACACCCGAACCAAAATCGACCGAGGGGCTCAGGTCCAGCACAAACCAGGCGGCCATTTCCCGGTCTTCGGTGAACACGCGCACATGGGGCGTGTGTTGCCGCGCAGTGACGTTCCAGTCGATGTGGCGCACATCGTCATGGAGCTGGTATTCGCGCAAGTCGGCCAGGTCCATGCCGGTGCCCCGCAACAGGGTGCGGTAGTTGCCCTGGAGCATGCCGTCCAGCCGCTTGAGCACGGTCCACTCAAGGCGATGCAACAGTTGTTCAGCCCCGGTACCCAGCATGGTGTTCAAGCGGCCTGACGTTCGTGTTCAAGGGGCTTGGGTGGTGCTGGAACCTTGGCCATGATCTGTGCAATCAGGGTGTCGGCATCCAGGCCCTTGGACAAGGCCTCGTAAGACAGCACCAGCCGGTGGCGCAGCACATCGGGTACCAGGTCGCTCATGTCTTCAGGCAGGGCGTAGCTGCGACCGCGCAACAGGGCCAGTGCGCGGGCACCTTCAACCAGGTTGATGGTGGCGCGCGGGCTCGCACCGAAGGTCAGGTAGGACGCCATGTCTTTGAGACCCAGGGCTTCGGGCCTGCGGGTTGCACTGACCAGCCGCACGGCATATTGGATCAGGCTGGGGTCAACGTACACCTGCCGGCAAACCTGCTGCAGGCCGGCCAGTTGTTCGGTGGTGGCTACTGGATTGACCGCAACGGCGGGCCCGGTGACGCGCTGCACAATGACAAACTCTTCGTCGTCCGTGGGGTAGTCAACCAGCACCTTCATCATGAAGCGATCCACCTGAGCTTCAGGCAAGGGGTAAGTGCCCTCGGTCTCGATCGGGTTTTGTGTGGCCATGACCAGAAAAGGCTCGGGCACACGGTGGCTGACGCCAGCGATGGTGACCTGTCGCTCCTGCATGACTTCAAGCAGGGCGCTTTGCACCTTGGCTGGCGCACGGTTGATTTCATCGGCCAGCAGCAGGTTGGTGAAGACCGGGCCGAGCGAGGTGGAGAAGTCGCCGGTTTTCAGGTTGTAAATGCGGGTACCCACCAGGTCAGCCGGTACCAGATCGGGTGTGAACTGGATGCGTTTGAACTGGCCGTGCACGGCGTTGGCCAGGGTTTTGATGGTCAGGGTTTTGGCCAGTCCGGGCACACCTTCAACCAGCAAGTGCCCTTGAGCCAGCATGGCCACCATGACCCGCTCCAGAAACCGGTCCTGGCCCACGACCACCCGTTTGACCTCAAAAAGGATCTGCTCCATGAGCTGTGCAGTGTGCGGGTATTGCGTCTCAGGGGTGTGCATGGGCTTGGGCTCCAAGGGGGTGGAATCAGTGGGGGAACAGTGCAGATCGTTTTAAAAGGGCGGCATGCCCGCGGCTGCGGCGGCATTTTCAATCGGCACGGCAAAGCCGATGCCAATGAAGGTGCGCTGCTGTGAGGGGTTGAGGATGGCCGTGACGATGCCCACCACTTCGCCGTCCATGGTCACCAGCGGGCCGCCGGAATTGCCCGGGTTGGCGGCTGCGTCAAACTGGATCAGGTTGGAAATGCCCTGCTTGCCCTCCTGCGTGCGGTAGGTGCGCTTGAGGCCGGAAATCACCCCTGCAGAGGCAGAAGGCCCGATGCCGAAGGGAAAGCCTACCGCGAGGACTTCATCACCGGGCAGCAGGTCCGCCGTGGAGCGCATGGTGGCCGCGTTCAGGTCGTCGGGGATCTTGTGGGCCTGCAGCACGGCCAAATCGTTGTGCTCCTGGACGCCCGTGATGTGGGCGGTGGACTCCAGGCCATCCGCAAACGTGACCCGGATGGACTGCGCGCCTTGAACCACGTGCAGATTGGTCAGAATCACGCCCTTGTCCACGATGACAACGCCGGTGCCAACGCCGTATTCAACATCCTCGCTACCATCTTTGGATTTGACAAACCCCACCACCCGGACCACGGAGGGCAGGATGGTCTGGTAGGCGCGGGAAGCTGCCGAGGGCAGCAGGGTGGTCTCCAGGGTTTTGAGTACCGCCGCATTGATGTCTTGTTGCGTCAGGGCTCTGGGCTGTGCGCTCAAAAAATAGCCCATGCCGGCCACCAGGCCCAGGGCCAACAGGGCAATCACCGACCACAGCAGACGCGGATCGGACGCAGAAACCGCGCCCAATCTGGCCTTCAAGGTCAGCCTGTCAGGCGCCGAGGGAGCATCAGGGCCGGATGCTGCGTCAGACTGTCGGTTGACGCCGGACGGGGAGTCGCTGTAGAACACATGACGTCGCATTCGTTCACCTGAGAGGTCAAGTTGAAAAGAAAACTTCTTCAAACCGGAGCTTACGTTAGCATGGTTCAAACGGTCATGCTTGCGAAATTCACGTTGTCCGATCTGCTTGCTGACCAACTTGCCCACAAGACTTTGCCCCAATGACTGTCTGGATTGATACCCACTGCCATCTCGATGCCATTGAATTTGGCGCTTCGGCCCAGGAAATCCGCAGCGTTGCTGCTACAAATGGTGTAGCGCTTTGCGTTTATCCAGCGGTCGAAGTGGCTAATTTCGACGTGGTGCGCCAGTTGGCTCATGCCACGGGCGACGCCTTTGCGCTGGGCATACACCCCTTGT
>JBILKC010000068.1:0-10751 GCA_044376885.1 Hylemonella sp.
GCCAGCCTGTCGCAAGCTCCCTGGGCGCATGAGCGAGGCCTTGTCGAAAGCCCTGGGCCTGGGGCTGGACCAGCTGGGCCTGGACTTATCGCCCGCACAAATCCGCCAGTTGCTTGACTACCTGGCCTTGCTTCAGAAGTGGAGCAAGGTTTACAACCTGACGGCCGTTCGTGACCCCGCAGACATGCTGACCCACCATGTGCTCGATAGTCTGGCGGTTATTGCGCCTTTGAAAAAGCAATTGGCAAAGCTGGCCGGGCAGGGCGATGGGGGCGCGGATGTGCCCGTTCGCCTGCTCGATGTGGGCTCCGGGGCAGGTTTGCCCGGCGTGGTGATTGCCATTTGTTGTGCTGAGATTGAGGTCAGCTGTGTCGACACGGTGTCAAAAAAAACGGCATTTATCCAACAAGCCGCGATGACTCTCGCGCTGCCGAACTTGCGTGGTATTCATGCCCGGGTCGAGAGCCTGTGCGAACCTGGCGGCTTGGCGCCCTTTGATGTGGTGTGCTCGCGCGCTTTTGCGTCCTTGGCCGACTTCACCCGATGGTCAAAGACGGCTCTTGCAGAGCGTGGCGTTTGGTTGGGCATGAAAGGCAAGCACCCTGCGGATGAGATGGCTGCGTTGCCACCAGATGTGCAGGTGTTTCACGTGGAACAACTGAACGTTCCGGGGCTGGATGCCGAACGATGCATCGTGTGGATGCGGCCTGCTTTGGGTGTTTAGCAGCGGGTTTTGGGGCAGATCACCAATAAAAACACAAGCAAGGCCGTAGCATGCGTGCCAAAGCGAGGTCAAGGAGGAGCCCGCAGGGCGGGGGACACGAGCGACGGCACGTATGCTACGGCCTGTGCTCGCGATACAAAACAGTAACCCGACCCAAAAGCAAGTGCATAAATTCCCGCCTAACAAGGTAACGTAAACTCACACACCATTGCGAAAGAATTGAACCCATGCTCGGCGTCACCGACTACGGCACTTTTGTCGTCACCATCATCGTTTTCTTGCTGATTCCCGGTCCAGGCAATCTTGCGCTGATTACCTCGACCAGCAAGGGCGGCATCGCGGGTGGCCTGGCGGCTACCTTCGGGGTTATCCTGGGCGATCAGGTGTTAATGTGGTCTGCGCTGGCGGGTGTGGCGGCGTTGCTGGCTGCTTATCCCCAGGCCTTCCAGGCGGTGCAATGGTCGGGCGCGGTTTATCTGGCCTGGTTGGGTTTCAAAATGCTCATGGCCAAGCCCGGTTCTGCGCCGGCCATCAACATCAAGCCCCGGCATTACTTGCGCCAGGCCATGGTCATTACATTGCTTAACCCCAAGGCCATTTTGTTTTACATGGCATTCT
This sequence comes from Hylemonella sp., assembly GCA_044376885.1. Taxonomy (GTDB): domain Bacteria; phylum Pseudomonadota; class Gammaproteobacteria; order Burkholderiales; family Burkholderiaceae_C; genus JBEIGE01. The sequence goes on from JBILKC010000068.1 coordinate 1,343, forward strand.
TTCCCTTGTTTGTCGATCCCGCGCGTCAGCAGGGGCTGGTCACCTATGGTTTTATGGCGCTGACCATCGGGGCGCTTACTTTTGCCTATGGCCTTGCCGCGACACTGCTCACGTACTTCTTGGCCGAAAAGGCCCGCGCCACGCCCCATGTCTCACAGCTGCTTGAAAAAGTGGCCGGTCTGTTTCTGATCGGCTTTGGCATCAAACTGGTGGTCACACGCTAAAGCACCTGCCCGGTTTCACGTGAAACACAGCCCCTCAACGCCATCAACCCCACCTCCCACCCTACCAAGCGCTCATGGCCAAAATATTTTGTATTGCCAATCAAAAAGGTGGTGTCGGCAAAACCACGACCACCGTCAACCTGGCGGCGGGCCTGGCCAAGGTGGGTCAACGGGTTTTGATGGTCGACCTCGACCCCCAGGGCAACGCCACCATGGGCTCGGGTGTGGACAAACGCAAGCTCGAGCTCACCATTTATGACGTCTTGCTGGAGTCGGCATCCATTGCCGAAGCGCGGGTGCGCAGTGACAAGCTTATCGAAGGTGGCTGCGGCTATGACGTGTTGGGTGCCAACCGCGAGCTTGCCGGTGCCGAAGTGGAACTGGTCGATCTTGAGCGACGAGAAAAACGCCTGAAAACGGCCATCAACGAGGTGGCGGCTGACTACGACTTTGTGCTCATTGACTGCCCGCCCTCCTTGTCCATGCTCACCCTCAATGGCCTGTGCTGCGCTCACGGCGTCATTGTTCCCATGCAGTGCGAGTACTTTGCCCTTGAAGGGCTGACCGATCTGGTCAACACCATCAAGCAGGTGCATGCCAACCTGAACCCGGACTTGCAAGTCATTGGTTTGCTGCGCGTCATGTTCGACCCGCGCATCACCCTGCAACAACAGGTCAGCGAGCAACTCAAATCGCATTTTGGCAACAAGGTGTTCGACACGGTCATTCCACGCAATGTACGTTTGGCCGAGGCACCCAGCTATGGGCTGCCGGGCGTGGTATTTGACCCATCATCCAAAGGTGCGCAGGCCTTTATTGCCTTTGCCCAGGAGATGGTGACGCGGATTGCCGCCATGAAATAAGTGCCAAAATCCCATAAAACCCTTATCTATAAACAATCATTTGCTCTATTAAAGATAGCAAATCGTTTTTTAATCCCACTTGGCCTTGACACCGTCCCATACCATTCTTGTTCTGCCCGGCTGGCACAACTCCGGTCCCGAGCACTGGCAAACCCGCTGGGAACTGAGTCACGGCTACCAGCGCGTGCAGCAGCACGACTGGGATCGCCCGCTGCGGGGTGACTGGCTGATCCAGCTCGAAGAATCGGTGCTGGCCAGTGCGAAGCCGGTGGTGCTGGTTGCGCACAGCCTGGCTTGTATTCAGGTGGCCGCTTGGGCGGCGCATTCCCGCAATACCGGCCGGGTTCACGGCTCATTGCTGGTGGCCCCAAGTGATGTGGAGCGCGCACCGCTGCGCGAGCAACTGCCCGGCTGGAGCCCGATAGCGCGCCAAGCCCTGCCTTTTTCTAGCCGACTGGTCGCCAGCCGCAATGACCCGTTTTGCAGCTTTGAGCGGGCTGCAGGTCTGGCGCAGGATTGGGCCTGCCCGCTCACCGACGCCGGCAACGCGGGTCATCTTAATGCCCAGGCCAATCTGGGCGACTGGCCTTTCGGCCACGGCTTGCTTTTGGAACTGATGTCGCCAAAGCAGCCGTTGCCAGGCACCCACGCCACAGACCGGATGACATCGTCGGGTTAACAGTCGCCCGACATCCACACAACACAGGAGAAGTAATGGTCACAAAAAAACCCAAAGGACTCGGTCGTGGTCTCGAAGCTTTGCTCGGGCCCACAGTGGATGAAACCGCACCAAATAGCGCCGGCACAGCCAACCCGGGTTTGCCCGCCAGCTTGCGGCTCACCGACATGGTGCCGGGCATCTACCAGCCGCGGACCCGCATGGACGAAGGCGCTTTGTATGAGTTGGCTGAAAGCATCAAGATGCAGGGCATCATGCAGCCTATCCTGGTTCGTCAGCTCAGTGAGGCTGATGCAGCCAAGCACCGTGCGGACGGAACCGCCAGACCGGTTTATGAAATCATTGCGGGCGAGCGCCGCTTCAGGGCGGCCAAGCTGGCTGGCTTGGACAGTGTGCCGGTGCTTGTACGTGATGTGCCCGATCAGGCCGTAGCGGCCATGGCGCTGATCGAGAACATCCAGCGTGAAGACCTCAACCCCCTGGAAGAAGCACAAGGCCTGCAAAGGCTGATCAAAGAGTTTGGGCTTACTCACGAAGCCGCCGCCCAGGCTGTGGGGCGCTCGCGCAGTGCCGCCAGCAACCTCTTGCGTCTGCTTAATCTGGCAGATCCTGTTCAAACCATGCTGATGGCGGGCGACATTGACATGGGCCACGCCCGCGCCTTGCTGGCGCTGGAGCGGGCCACCCAGATCACCGCCGCCAACCAGATCAGCGCAAAAAAAATGTCGGTCCGTGAAGCGGAGAGCCTGGTTAAAAAGCTGGGCGCAGAGTTTGCACTCACCTCCGTCAAGCCGAAAAAAGAGAAGTCGCGCGACCTCAAGCGGGTGGAAGAAGAGTTGTCCGATCTGCTCATGGCAGAGGTGGAGGTGCGCGTCAAGAAACGTGTGAAGCGCAATGGACGCTTCGAAGACATGGGCGAGATGAGCATCCAGTTTGGCTCACTCGAAGAACTCAATGGCCTGATTGACAAGCTGCGCGCAACAGGCCGGCCAGCTTGAAGTTGGTGCTTGCTCACGCCTATCAATGCATACCGCTTTGATTTGGCCATTGCCAGCCCTGGTGGTGTGGGGCTTGGCTTGGGCTTTATTTCTGGGTCTGGCTCATCTGGGCGTGAGCTTGGTTGTGGCCTTGCTTGCCGCCAGCTGCCTGGGTGTGGCCTTGAGTGTGCTGGGAAAATCCAGCTGGCGCAGGCTCATCATCGCTGCGGGTTTTCCGCTGTCCCTTGCCATCTCGGGGGTGATGTCGGTGTCGGCCTGGGTCTGGCTGTTGCCGCTGGCATTGCTGTTGTTGCTCTACCCGATCAACGCCTGGCGTGATGCGCCGCTATTCCCCACACCCGAAAACGCCTTGCTGAACCTGCCCGATTACGCCCCCTTGCCGCCCGAGGCGCGCGTGCTTGATGCCGGTTGCGGGCTGGGTCATGGCCTGCAGGCCCTGCGCCTGGCATATCCGCTGGCCAAGCTAGAAGGCCTGGAGTGGAGTTGGCCCTTGCGCTGGCTGTGTGCCTTGCGCTGCCCGTGGGCGCAGGTACGTCAAGGCGACATCTGGCAGGCGGACTGGTCAGTCTATGCGCTGGTGTATGTGTTTCAGCGACCCGAGAGCATGCCGCTGGCCCTGGAGAAGGCCCGCAGGCAAATGCGCCCGGGTAGCTGGCTGGTCAGCCTGGAGTTCGCCGTGCCGGGGGAAACACCCCACCACACCTTGAAGACCCCACAGGGCAGGTCGGTGTGGGTATATCGACTTGGATGAAGTCAAAGACCAAGCCCGGCACATGCCGGAAAGCGAATCTTGACGACGAACGGTTTGCTCTTAGACGCAAGAATTCAAGCCCTACAAGGCATGAAGACCGCCGTCCACCATCAGGGTGGTTGCGGTGATAAAGCTGGCTTCGTCGCTGGCCAGCCAGAGCACGGGCCAGGCAATCTCTAGCGGTGTGGCCCAGCGGCCCAGCAAAGAGGTGGTTTGCCGCTCATTTTTGAGTTGTTCAATCGGCTTGCCCATGGCCCTTGCCTTTTTGAGGTGAAAGTCAGTGAGTGTGGAGCCCGGGCACACCGCGTTGACGCGGATGCCGTGCCCCGCCTCTTCATGGGCCAGGGTACGGGTGAAGGCCAGCATGGCCGCCTTGCTGGCGTCATACAGGCCCATGTTCTTGCGGCCCTTGACCGCGTAGCACGAAGACACATTGACTATGCTGGGCTGCCCGCCGCTGGTATAGCTCTGGCGCAGCGCGGGCAGAGCAGCGCGGCACAGCGCCACCGAGCCCAAGAGGTTCACATCCAGCAGCGCCCGCCATTGCTGGTCGGTGGCGGTCTCAATGGCCTGGTTGATGCGCATGGCCGCGTTGTTGACCAGCACGTCCAGATGGCCATGGCTTTGCACGGCCAGCCCCACGGCCTGAGGTGCAGTGGTGGCTTGCGCCACATCGGCGGCCAGGGTTGCCACCTGTGCCAGGGGGATCTGGCTGATGATGTGGCGACGTGTGTCCTCCAGTGCGCTGGCGTCCAGATCCACCAAGGTGACTGCCGCACCTTCGGCACAGAACAGCGCTGCCAAGGCAGCGCCGATACCAGCACCGCCACCGGTAATCAGCGCCGACTTGCCGGCTAAGCGACCTGGGGCATCAGTCGGCCTTGGCACCGGTGGCCTTGATGACTTTGCCCCAGCGGGGAATCTCACTGCGTATCCAGGCGCCAAATTGCTCGGGCGTGCTGCTTACCAGCTCAAACTCCATGGCCAGCAGCCGATCACGAAACTCGGGTTGCGCCAGAATTTTCACCACTTCCCGGTGGTAGCGGTCAATGATGGGGCGCGGTGTGCCGCCCGTGGTGAGCAGTCCGATCCAGGACGTGGCCAGAAAATCCGGGTAGCCCAATTCGATCATGGTGGGAACCTGCGGTGTAGAGGAAAAACGCCGTTGGCCGCTGGAGGCGATCAGCCGCAGGCGGCCCTCCTTGGCAAACTGCTGCACATTGCCCGGCACCAGAAAGGCGGCCTGCACATTGCCGGCAATCAGGTCGGTCACAGCCGGGCCCGCACCGCGATACGGAATGTGTGTGATGAACACGCCCGCTGCGGTTTTAAGCATTTCCATGGTGAGGTGGGAAGCACTGCCCACGGCAACCGAGGCATAAGACAGCTTGCCCGGTTGGGCCTTGGCCCGAGCCACCAGATCAGCCACACTCTGGATGCCGGTGGCCGGGTTGACAGCCAGGTATTGGGCGGCGGTCACCATGAGGGAAATAGGGGCCAGGTCGCGCAGGGGGTCATAGGGCATGCTGTCAAACAGCCCCACATTGATGGCCAGCGGGCCGTTGTAGCCGATCAACAGGGTATGGCCATCCGGCGCGGCCTTGGCCACCATGTCTGCACCGATATTGCCGCCAGCGCCGGGTCTGTTTTCCACGATCACCGGCTGCCCCAAGGCCTCTTGCAGCTTGGGTGCGAGCATACGTGCCAGCACGTCGTTGGTGCTGCCCACAATCGGAACAATGATGCGCACCGGTTTGCTCGGTGCCCACTCTGAGGCACTGGTCTGGGCATATACCTGAATCTGGGCGGATGTGGCCAATGCCAGGCCGGTTGCCAGCCTCAGCCATGTTCTTCTGGATGTCATGAGAATCTCCTGGGGTGTCGCACTAAAGTGAATAAACCGGTTTGCCTTTGACCTGCTGGATTTTGTCGCGCGCCCAGGGCTTGGGGTCCTGGCCTTTGGGCAGCAGCACGCCAGCGGCTCGCACTTGCTGGGTGCTGGCGTCCAGTGCCGGTGGCTCCAGCCCTTGCGCCAGCCCTTCTGCGGCTTCTTGCAACATGCGCCGGGCCATCACGATGGCCTTGTCGGTAGGCAGCAGCAACTCCTGCGTACGGTCCTGCAGCGGGCCCATGCTTTCCTGCAGCGAGGCATCCTGCTCCGAAAAACCAAAGACGCCGCTGTAGGCGCGCTTGTCTTTCTGCGCCTGCCGGTCGATCAGGTAATCGTTGTCTTTGTTGGCGCGCGGCCGCCAGCTGATGGGTTGCACGTCCTCGTATTGCACATGAATGCCTTTGCCCGCGGCCATCAGGCTGCGCTCTTCGTCGCTCAGCGGCTTGTGGGGGTGGTAGTTGATGCTCCAGGCCCAGCAGTTCTCATCGTCGATCGGCACCCACACATGGCCACCCAGGGAGTGGTCACCAAATGGCGGGATCAGGGTGAACCAGGGAAATAGCCACTGGGTGATGCGCCAGTAATCGGTGTCGATATCGCCGTTGCGGCGTCCGTACAGCGTCAGGCCGAAGGGATTTTTCTCGATATCAAAGACCACATTGCCATCGGCCTTGATGTAGTCCAGCGCGCGCACGCCCTTGTGCATGGGGTCGATATCGACCTCGTAACGGTGCACATAAGACACATGGGCGGTGTCGATGCCGCCCTCCATGGCCTGCAGGTAGTTGCATTGCTGCAGCCGCTTGGAAATAAAGACATGGCTCTCGGGCAGGGTGCACCACTCCACTTCAGGTGCAGCGGGTTGCTGGTCTGGTGGGCCCATATAAGCCCAGACCAGGCCGGCGCGTTCAATGCAGGGATAGGCTTTGATCCGCATTCGGTCGGCCACCTGAGGCGCAGAGGGCACGTCCACGCAGGCTCCGGTGCGGTCAAACTTCAGGCCATGGTAGGCGCAACGGATGCCGCACTCTTCGTTGCGGCCAAAGAACAACGAGACGCCCCGGTGGGAGCAGAACTCGTCTATCAAGCCGGGCTGGCCGGTGGTGTCGCGAAAAGCCAGCAGCTTTTCACCCAGAATTTTTACCCGGACCTGCGGGCCATCCGGCTGGGCGATCTCGGCGCTCGAGAGGATAGGCACCCAGTAGCGGCGCATGAGCTGGCCCATGGCGGTGTCGGGGCCGGTGCGGGTGAGTAGATTGGCGGTGGCTTGGTCCATGGGGTCCTGCGTTGTTAGTGCGAGCTTGAGGTGTGCGCCTGATAGAGGCTAAAAACAAGGGATGGATGATTCTAGTTGGCGCAAGCCCATGCCCCGGCCAAACAGCTGGCACTGGCGACCACGGTCAACACCAGGCGCATGGGCAGCCACGGGGCGGCCCCAAAGCGCAGGTAAGCCGCTTTGTCAACCATCAAGCAGGTCACCAGACCTGCCGCAATCAGCCACAAACCGAAAGGCAGCGGTACAAGCAAGGCGACCCAGGCGATCAGGCTCGGGCTTACTCCCCAGATCCAGAGGGCCTGGGGCGCATTGCGGGAGTCGCGCATGTTCAGGCCCCAGTAAATGGCCCCTAAAAAACTCAAGATACAAGCGCCGTAGCCCAGCAGTGCTTGCGCCGCGGGGGTTTGGTAGTGCGGCGGGCCAAACCAGACCGCCAGTGCCAGCGTCACAAAAGGAATCAGACCGGTATAGCCCAGCAGCTGGACGAGTCGGGAAGGGTTGTTGCTTGAATTCATGGGGTATGAAGGTTACCCCAGAAGTGGCTTGCAACACCAGCACCTGCGCACTGACGCAGGTGGTGTTTGCAGCACTAAGGCGCCAGCGAAATAAGCACCTCATTGCGCCGCATGAACCAAGGCGTCCACGGCGGGTTGTAGCGTGCCAGGGCGGGCAGCCCGCTTGCCTGCAAACCATGGCTGGTCATATAGGTTTTGAGTGCATCGGTTTGCCGTGTCACCTCGTCATCCCTGGCCAAGCCCGAGAAGGTGACCGCCGCGAACCGCGTTGGCGGCAACACCTGGAGTTGAACTCTGGCGTCGTTGGGCGTCGGCAATGTCTCCAGCGTGTAGCCAGACGGCATGATGAAGCGCACGGTCCACTCGCCGGGCTGCCCGGGCACGCCGCTCTGGATGACCGGGGCCGTCATGGCAATGGTCTCGCTGTCCGGTTTGGCCGGTGCTGGCGCTTGCACCACAGGCGCTGTCATGGCGATGCTTTGCTTGCGTGTATTGCCACCAAAGATATAGGCTGCCAGCAGTCTGAAGCCCGCGTTACCGGCCTCACCCCGCGAGCCGGTAACGGTGACCTGCGCCGCCACCAGAGCCGGGTAGTTGCGGACCTCGAAAGCGCCTTCTTTCAGGCTGACGGTGTAGCTTGGTTCTTCAGTGGCCATGGCGAGTCCTCCAAACATCACAAGCACCAGAAGTGCACCCAGAGAAGCGGCAGCCTTGAAATTCATGGTTTGATTCCTTGCGTTGTACATGCATGATGCCAGCCCTGGGTTGCGTGTATGTGCGACAACGTACCGACATCACCCCAAAGATTGGTCATTCTCAGGCTCGGCAATCCGCCGAAGCCAAGGACATATCATGACACTGAACAGACGATACTTTCAGGAGATGCTGGCCATCACCGCAGCCGCTTTCTGCCTGGGCGGCTTCAGCCTGGAGGCACATGCCGCGACGTCAGAGGACCTGGACAAGGACGCGGCGCAAACCTTGCAAGCCCTTTTTAAAATGAACCCCACCGCAGAGACCATTTCCAAAAAGGCAAAGGCCACCCTGGTATTCCCCAAAATCGTCAAAGCCGGACTCATTTTTGGCGGAAGTTACGGCGAAGGGGTGCTGATGCGCAGCGCCATGGCCAACGCGTATTACAACAGCGTGTCTGCCTCCTGGGGTTGGCAGGCGGGCGCAGAGACCTATGCTTACGTGGTCTTCCTCATGAGCGACAAGGCCGTCAACTATCTGGACGAATCCAAGGGTTGGGAGCTTGGTGTGGGGCCGACCGTGGTTGCCGTGAACGAGGGCGTGGCCAGAAACCTGTCCACCACCACCCTCCAGGACGATGCCTATGCCTTCATCATCGATCAGCAGGGCCTGATGGCCAGCCTGAGCATTGAAGGCACAAAGATCAGCCGCATCAAACGCTAACGCAGCGAAAAGATTTTTCCCGGATTCATGATGTTCTTGGGGTCAAGTGCCCGTTTGATGGTGCGCATCATGTCCACCGCGCCGGAGCCGGTTTCATTGAGCAGAAAATCCATCTTGTGAAGACCCACGCCGTGCTCGCCGGTGCAGGTGCCTTCCAGGCGCAAGGCACGGGCAACCAGGGCGTGGTTGAGCTGCTCTGCAACGGCGTGCTCTTCAGGCTTGTCGGGGTCGATCAAATAGCCGAAATGAAAGTTGCCGTCACCCACGTGCCCGACCAGAAAGTAGGGCAAGCCACTGGCATTGGCTTCCTCCACGGAATCAAGCAGACAGTCGGCCAGCCGTGAAATCGGCACGCAGGTGTCGGTAGAGATGGCACGGCAACCGGGTTTGCTCTGGATGGCTGCAAAGTAAGCGTTGTGCCGTGCCGTCCACAGCCGGCTGCGATCTTCCGGGGTGGTGGCCCATTCAAACGCCTGACCCCCATGCTCACTGGCCAGCGCCTGAACCGTCTCGGCCTGTTCTTTCACGCTGCTTGGTGAGCCATGAAACTCCATCAGCAGCAGCGGCTCTTCGCGCAGGGTGAGCTTGGAGTGCGCGTTGACCATGCTCACGGTATTGCCGTCCAACAGCTCGACCCGCGCAATCGGAATGCCCATCTGGATGATCTGGATGGTGGTGCGAACGGCCGCCTCAAGGCTGGGGAAAAAGCAGATGGCCGCCGAAATCGCCTCGGGCAAGGGGTAGAGCTTGAGCGTGATTTCGGTCATGATGCCCAGGGTGCCTTCGCTGCCCACCA
>JBILKC010000324.1:0-3206 GCA_044376885.1 Hylemonella sp.
CCTTAGCGGTAACTGCGAACATCATCAATCACCTTGCCATCTTTGGGAAGACTGCCCACTGGCACTAGAACCACTTCGCCACGTAACTTGGTGACATCCCTGATGGCCTCGCTGATCCTAAGGGCGAGACCCTCCGTTTGGTCGCTGGTCTCCACCTTCAGGGTCATGACGTCATTGGTCATTTCACCGGACACGACCAGCCTGGCCCGGGTAACTTGCGAAAACCGGCGAGCAATCTCAGCCACCTGGGCCGGATGCACAAACATGCCGCGGACTTTGGTGGTCTGGTCGGCACGACCGAGCCAGCCCTTGATGCGGTTATTGGTGCGGCCGGTAGGGCAAGCCCCGGGAAGAACTGCAGAGAGGTCACCCGTACCAAAACGAATCAGGGGGTAAGTGGGGTTGAGCGTGGTGATCACTACCTCACCCACCTCGCCTTCGGGAACCGGGTCGCCGGTGCCGGGACGAACGATTTCAAGAATGACACCTTCGTCCAGCACCAGCCCTTCGCGGGCAGTCGTTTCATAGGCAATGAGACCCACATCAGCAGTGGCATAACATTGGTAGGCATCAATCCCGCGCTGGGTGAACCAGTCGCGCAAGCTTGGTGGAAATGCCTCGCCACCAAGCATGGCTTTTTTAACGCTAGGCAGTGCAATACCTGTTTCTGCGGCCTTCTCCAGAATTATTTTGAGAAAACTCGGCGTACCGATATAACCGGCTGGCTGCAGTTGCGCCATCGCTTGCACCTGCTGCTCGGTTTGCCCGGTACCGCCCGCAAAAACGGTACAACCCAAGGCATGGGCACCGGTTTCCATCATGGAGCCGGCAGGTACAAAGTGGTAACTGAAACAGTTGTGAATCAACTCACCAGGCCGAAATCCAGCGGCATAGATGGCGCGCGCCATACGCCAGTAATCTCGGGCGGTGCCCTCTGGCTCGTAAATCGGGCCCGGACTGGCAAAAATGCGGGGCATGGAAGCACCGTAGGTCACGGCACTAAATCCACCCAATACGCTGGTAGATGCCACTGCGCCATTCGCTGCAGCCGCACTGCGGGATGCCTGTTGCAATTGCTGCAATTCAGATTTGCGAATAACGGGTAACTTGGCCAATGCTGAGCGGCTGGTGACTTCAGAGGCTTGCACATCCTTGAGCAGCGTGGCCAAAGCGGGCGCTGACTGTCTGGCATGGGCAACTTGCAATGGCAATGCGGCCAGCAAAGCAGCTTCGCGAGCCTCAGGGTTTTGGGTCTCCAGGGTGTCGTAAAAGGCGGTGTTGAGGGTCATAGTGATCACTGAGCAACAGTGCGCAACAAAAGCTGAGGCAATATCGTCATCGTTCCGGTCTGGATTACCCGTTTAGAAAATATGCATCTTAGTAGCCAATTTGACATTCATTTGCTGTCAAACCTGCAACCTAGGGAAGACCCTAGGCACTAAAGCGGAACCATCAGGCTCAAGCCCAACGTCCAGTTACGGCCGGGCGCAGGCTCGTAAAACTGCCTGGAAGATTGGTTCACGATGACGGAACCCACATATTTTTCATCGCTCACATTGTCAAGCCGGGCATGGAACGTGATTCGCCCTTTACCAACCGGCACGGCGTGGCTGGCCTTGAGGTTCAGGGTGGTGTATCCATCTGATGATTCGGTGTTGACATCGTTGGCGTAAATCCTGCCAGCGCTCACCAATTCAACACCGGCTTTGCTACCCGGTGTCGCCATTGCACGCTTACCTGTGATGCGCTGACTGCTGCTGGACCACAGCAACTCCGAGAACAGAAATTGCTGGGGGATCCCGGGCAGTTTGTTACCTGATAAAACGGTCACTGCCGGCGTGCCCGACGTAAAGGTTTGGTTGTAAGAGGCATCAATCACCGACGCTGAAACCATGGCACTGACCTTCGGACTGATCAGTGTTCGGCCCGTCAATTCGGCACCGTTTCTGCTGGTACCCGGAGCGTTTTTAAAGGTGGAGACACCGTTTGTGCTGCTAGCCACCACGATTTCATCAGTCGAGTTGATTTGGTAGACAGCCAGATCAACCCGCGATATGTCCGAAGGAGCCCACTTGGCACCCACTTCAAAGTGTTGACTGTAAGCGGCCTTAAGCGAAGTATTGAAGGACGGAACGCCACTTCCGTTGTAGGCCACCTCTGCCAGCGTGGGGCTTTCAAATCCCTTGCCGTAGTTGGCATAGAGATTCAGGTTGTCGCTGGCCAAATAGCTCACGCCCAGCACCGGGCTGGTGGCAGAGTAGTTGGTATTGCCGGAGCCATCGCCATTGCTCAAGAGATAGTCATCGCTGATAAACCGAACCATGCTGTAGCGAAGGCCCGCAACAACCGAAACGCGATCGGTGACAAACGCGCTTGCCTGGGCAAACAGATCACTGTTTTCGGCCTGATTGTCTTCACGTCGGGTGGTGCTTGTTTTTTCGCCATTTGCGGCGGCACCGCCCTGGCGGTACTCCTGGGAACGGTCGAACTCATAACCCACAACCCATTTGACCGGCATAAGGCCGAGTTTGGTTTGTTCATTGTATTGAAGGCCCGCACCGTAATAAGCCCGGTTAAGTCCGATCCAGGTGTTGCCAGCCTGAAACTGAAGGTTGTCACGTGTACCGTAATAAGCCCGGGCTGTCACTGACCTGTTGACGTCAATCTGGTGGGACAGTGATGAGCCCAGCTGGTTCTGCAGCACGATTTTGCGAACATTGCGACTGATTGCATTGGTACCCGCTTGCTGCGGATTAGCCGCGAGTTGCGCCAAGGTGAGCCCCAGCGGGTCTTGCGCCAGCGGCATGTCAAACTGGTTAAACACCAGATTGACGCGTGTTTTTTCATCAGGGCCAAAACTCAGCTTGCCATTGAACTGCTTGCGTTCTGTTTTGCTGTTGTCGCGGTAGCCGTTGGTGTCAAAGGTGCTGTAGTCGGCAACCAAGCCCACGCTACCGACTTTTCCTGCATATTGGGTGTCGGTACGGCGCACGCCGAAGGAGCCTGCGTAATACTGAGCTGAAAATTCAGGCACTTCAGGCGCATCCCGGGTGAAGGCCTGAATCACACCGCCAGAAGAGTTGCCATACAGCTGCGCCAATGGACCGCGCAAAACTTCAATACGCTCAGTCGATGTCAAGCTGATGGAAGAGCCTTGCGCCTGACCATCGGGCGTGGTGGCAGGAATACCGTCAATCAGCAGCCGG
>JBILKC010000325.1:0-3205 GCA_044376885.1 Hylemonella sp.
CAGGTGGGCCATGGACAGCAGGGATTCACTCATCACGTTCTCCTAATCGGTGAACCGAGTTTGAACCTAATCGCTGGGTTTGTCAAGTATAATATATGGATGTGTATCCAGTTAATCGCGTTCCAAAGATTACAATCAACGTCTATGGCAACAAAACCTGCACCTCAATATTCTGAAGGTTCTATCCGAGTTCTCAAGGGGCTAGAGCCCGTTAAGCAACGTCCCGGCATGTATACCCGGACTGACAATCCGCTTCATGTGATCCAAGAGGTTCTGGACAATGCGGCTGATGAGGCCTTGGCCGGACATGCCAAGAAGATAAAGGTCATGCTCCACTCAGACGGATCCGTAAGCATCGAGGACGATGGCCGTGGCATTCCGTTTGGCATGCATCCTGAGGAAAACGCACCGGTTATAGAACTGGTATTTACCCGTTTGCACGCTGGCGGTAAGTTTGACAAAGGCAAGGGTGGTGCATACAGCTTTTCTGGCGGCCTGCATGGCGTGGGTGTCTCAGTAACCAATGCGCTGGCAAAGCGGCTTGAAGCGACCAGCTTCAGGGAAGGCAGAGTGGCCCGAATAGTTTTTGCTGATGGTGACGTCGTCGGACCCCTAATGGTCAGTGGTGTTGGTGAAGGCGATCGTAAGACCGGTACTACAGTCCGCGTATGGCCGGATGCCAAGTACTTTGAGTCCAGTACCTTGCCCATGGCAGAGTTAACCCATTTGTTGCGTAGCAAAGCCGTGCTGATGCCGGGCTTGAACGTTTCTTTGATCATTGAAAAGAGCAAAGAAACGCAGACATGGTTATTCAAGGGGGGGCTGAGAGATTACCTGATGCAGAACCTCAATGCAGATCCGGTTATCCCCTTATTTGAAGCTGAAGGTTTTGCCGAAGCAGGACATGATTCGTTTGCTGAAGGGGAGGGCGCCACTTGGTGCATCGCGTTCACTGAAGAGGGGCAGCCAATTCGTGAAAGTTATGTCAATCTGATTCCCACCAGCGCCGGAGGCACCCACGAGAGTGGTCTCAGAGATGGTCTGTTCAACGCGGTGAAGATATTCATAGATTTGCATGGCTTGCTGCCCAAAGGCGTCAAGCTCTTGCCTGAAGATGTGTTTTCCCGCGCCAGTTATGTTCTTTCGGCGAAAGTACTCGACCCACAGTTTCAGGGGCAAATCAAGGAGCGGCTCAATTCCCGTGATGCAGTACGTCTGGTATCGAGTTTCGTGCGTCCTTCACTTGAACTCTGGCTCAACGAGCACGTCGAATTCGGCAAAAGACTGGCTGAACTTGCGATCAAAGCCGCCCAGACAAGGCAGAGAGCGGGACAGAAAGTTGAGAAGCGCAAGGGATCAGGGGTTGCAGTTTTGCCGGGCAAGCTGACAGATTGCGAAAGCAAGGACATCGCCCACAATGAGGTGTTTTTGGTCGAGGGTGACTCCGCCGGCGGTAGCGCAAAAATGGGGCGAGATAAAGAGTCTCAGGCAATATTGCCTTTGCGTGGCAAGATACTCAACACATGGGAAGTAGAGCGTGACCGGCTATTTGCCAACACCGAGGTACATGATATTTCTGTCGCCATTGGCGTTGATCCGCATGGCCCCGCCGATACGCCAGATCTCAGCGGCTTGCGGTATGGAAAGATATGTATCCTGTCTGATGCAGATGTGGACGGCTCTCACATACAGGTGCTTTTACTCTCGCTCTTTTTTCGCCATTTCCCCAAGTTGATCGAAGCTGGGCATGTATTTGTTGCGCGACCTCCGCTTTTTCGGGTGGACGCGCCTGCACGAGGGAAAAAGCCAGCTTCAAAAGCCTATGCCCTGGATGAAGGTGAGCTGGCCGCCATATTGGACAAGCTCCGCAAAGAAGGGGTGCGCGAAGGGGCCTGGAACATTAGCCGCTTTAAGGGTTTGGGCGAAATGAATGCGGATCAACTCTGGGAGACGACGCTAAATCCAGATACGCGGCGTCTCCTGCCTGTACAACTTGGCTCGCTGGACTTTCTCCAAACCCAAAATCTCATTACAAAGCTCATGGGTAAGGGCGAGGCGGCCTCAAGGCGGGAACTGATGGAGCTTCATGGTGATAGCGTTGAGGTGGATATTTGATGCGTTTCCAAAAGTTTTTGTATTGGCCTGGTGAGTTTTTTTCAAGTCATTCCATCGCATTACTGACGCTCCTATTCTGCTTAACTGTTCATGAATCTGTTTCAGCCGATGTTTGGGGATTTGTCGATGAACAAGGCATTTCCCACATTGCTTCTGAACGGATTGATGAGCGTTATTCTCTGTTTTACCGCTCTCTCATTCGTGAAGAAAAGCCAGATCTGAAGCCCGTTTTGCAAACTGAAATTGCCGCCCCTTTGCTACAGCCTAAACTGGCTGAGTTCTTTGAATCCTCACCCCGTTACCGCCAGATTCAACCGCTACTCAAAGATGCGTCACGGACATTTCGGATCGAGTATGAGCTCTTGAAGGCAGTGATTGCCACTGAGTCCGCATTCAACGCCAGTGCGGTTTCAAGCAAAGGAGCGATTGGCCTCATGCAGGTTATGCCTGATACGGCCAGACGCTTCGGTCTTGAGGGTGATCGCTGGTTATCCCTAGAGACCAAGCTGGCGAACCCAGCGATCAATATTCAAACCGGATCCCGGTACTTACGGTTTTTGATCGACCTGTTTCCAGGTCAGCTCGATCTGGCACTGGCTTCTTACAATGCCGGCGAAGGTGCCGTTAAGCGAGCTGGAAATCGAGTACCTAACTACAAAGAAACTCAGGCTTATGTTGTGATGGTCAGGGAAATTTATGATGCGCTCAAATCCGTGGCTGCTTCATCTGACAACCTAAGTCCTTCTACTGTCAAACCGAACAGACATGATTCTGGCCTTGTCCGGATTGCTCCCCTGAGTGGTGGTGCCATCGGACGCGCCAATATGATCTCTTCGATTCAGGCCGGCATCACGACCGGTGTTGAGACGACCACAGACTGATGCCATGACCGATGCTTTGATACTTGAGACCTCACACCGCGATCCTGAAGGCGATGACTCGCTCAATCTGGCCAATTACGCGCAAAAAGCTTACCTGGAATATGCCTTAAGTGTCGTCAAGGGCCGGGCCTTACCGGATGTGCGTGATGGGCAAAAACCTGTTCAGCGTCGTATTCTTTACGCCATGTCCCGTATGGGCCTGGGATTCG
>JBILKC010000327.1:0-3202 GCA_044376885.1 Hylemonella sp.
TGCAGGGTTTCAATGCCGCTGAGATTGCAAAAACACCTTTTGGTCGTGGTGAGCAAAGCAATGTGACTGCCCTGGCCACCTGGCTGGCAGCTGAATCCAAAGGCATGAAATTCAACTTGCCGCAGACTCATGTGATGGAAAAAACCATGTACGAAGTCGGCAAGCGCCTGTTCTTTATGCGCAGTGGCCCGCACGACTTTGCCTGCGCCTCATGCCATGCTGAAGACAACAAAAGAATCCGCTTGCAGGATTTGCCCACGCTGACCAAGAACCCCGGTGCAGGCAATGGGTTTGGTGCCTGGCCGGCCTATCGCGTATCCAACGGGCAGATGTGGAGTACCCAGTTGCGCCTTAATGATTGCTACCGCCAGCAGCGTTTTCCTTATCCCCTTTTCGGCAGTGACGCAACCATTGCGCTGGGCGTTTACATGGGTGTGAATGGCAGTGGTGGCGAGACGACCGCACCGTCCATCAAGAGATAAAGAACTGAATATGACAAATTTTCTTAAATGGATGGCACCGGTTTCGGTCTGCTTGATTGCCGGATGCGCCATGGTGCCTTCTGGTCCCGAGTTGGACAAGCTGACAGCTGACATCATCAAAGCCTCGTTCCGCAGCGAAGGACAAGCCACAGTCGACCGCCTTGATCAGGACGATGCGAACCGTGAGTGCAGCGCCGCTGATGTGGCGGGCAAGAGCATTGATCCCAAATTGGCGCAGGCCATTGAAGCTGCCAATCTGAAAACCGTCAAGTGGCCTTCGGATGGGAAATTCCTCGGTGATTGGAAACAGGGTGAGGCCCTGGCACAAAGCGGCAGGGGCTTGACGTGGACCGACCCGGCGGGCTCTGCCAACGGCGGCAACTGTTACAACTGCCATCAAATTGACAAAAAAGAAATTTCTTATGGCACGATTGGTCCGAGTCTTTACAACTATGGCAAATTGCGAGGTGTTACCAACCCGGGCGACCCTGCTTCCAAGCCGATTATTGAGTACACCTGGGGCAAGATCTGGAACTCCAAGGCCTATAACGCCTGCTCCAACATGCCCAGAGCCGGCCACACCGGGATATTGAATGAACAGCAAATCCGCCACATCATGGCTCTTTTGCTTGATCCCAAGTCTCCCGTGAACAACGAGTAGTCAACTCTAGGATTTCAAGCCTCCGACCCGGCTGATCCCCGGGTCTTTTTTACGGCGCATATTCAATGATTGCTGAACCATGAATCTCACCAAACGCGAATTTTTTCAGGTTCTGGGTGCCGGCACCATGGCGGGTATGGGTTTGGGTCGCTATGCCCAAGCCGATGCCGCAACGGCTGCAGAGGGGCTGTACAACGTTGGTAGATTCGGCTCGGTCTCTTTTCTGCACATGACCGACTGTCACGCACAGCTCAAGCCAATTTATTTCCGCGAGCCCAGCGTGAATCTGGGTATCGGCAGCATGAAGGGTAACTTGCCCCATCTGGTGGGCGAGCACTTGCTCAAAACCGCCAAGGTGAAACCCAATACCGCTCAAGCCCATGCACTGAGCTATCTGGATTTTGAGAATGCGGCCCGGCGATATGGCAAGGTGGGTGGTTTTGCGCACCTGGCCACGCTGGTCAAGCGCCTCAAGGCCAGCCGGCCTGGCGCCCTGCTTTTGGATGGCGGAGACACCTGGCAGGGCTCTGCAACCTCGCTCTGGACCAACGGGCAGGACATGGTGGATGCCGCCAAGCTATTGGGCGTAGACATCATGACCGGCCACTGGGAGTTCACTTATGGCATGACGCGTGTGAAGGAGATTGTTGAGAAAGATTTTGCCGGGAACATTGATTTCCTTGCGCAAAACATCAAGACCAATGACTTTGGCGACCCGGTGTTCAAGCCCTATGTCATGCGAGAGATCAATGGTGTGCCCTGCGCCATCATCGGACAGGCTTTTCCCTACACACCCATCGCCAATCCGCGCTACATGGTGGCGGACTGGGGTTTTGGCATTCAGGAAGAAAACATGCAGGCCATGGTCAATGAAGTACGGGCCAAGGGCGCACAGGTGGTGGTGGTGCTTTCACACAACGGCATGGATGTCGACTTGAAGATGGCCAGCCGGGTCAGCGGCATAGACGCCATCATGGGCGGGCACACCCACGATGGGATGCCGGTGGCAAGCATTGTCAGTAACAAGAGTGGTAAGACCATCGTGACCAATGCAGGCTCGAACGGCAAGTTTCTGGCTGTGCTTGACTTTGAGGTCAAGGATAAAAAAGTCAGTGATTACCGCTACAAGCTGTTGCCGGTTTTCGCCAATATGCTGCCGCCTGACAAAGCCATGGATGCACTGATCACCAGGATCCGCGCACCTTACGAGTCCAGGCTGTCCGAGAAGCTGGCGGTGACTGAGGGCACGTTGTACCGCCGGGGCAACTTCAATGGCACGGGTGATCAGATGCTCCTTGATGCCCTGATGGAAGTTCAGGGTGCCGAGATCGCGTTTTCGCCCGGTTTTCGATGGGGTACGAGCCTGTTGCCAGGCCAATCCATCACCCGGGAATGGCTGATGGACATGACAGCGACCACCTATTCTTTTGCCACTGTGTCCGAAATGACGGGCAGCACCATCAAGACGGTGCTGGAGGATGTGTGTGACAACCTCTTCAACCCGGACCCCTACTATCAGCAGGGGGGTGATATGGTGCGCGTGGGCGGCTTGCAGTACACCTGCAGCCCACTGGCGGGCATGGGGCGGCGCATTGACAATATGCGTCTGAACGGCAAGCCAATTGAGGCCGATAAAAAATACACCGTGGCAGGATGGGCACCTGTGTCTGAAGAGGCCAGAACCGCAGGCAATAAACCCGTTTGGGAGCTTGCGGAACAGTGGCTCAAGGCAAAAGGCGGCAAGCTTGCAGCGCGCAAGCCCAATATGCCCACGCTGGCTGGTGTTTTGCCCAACCCGGGTTTTGCAGACTAAGCCCTTGGTCTGAGTTCAAGAAGGTCTACAAATGCAGGCCCGTTTCATGGGCTTGCGCTAGGCTAGGACCGAGGTGGAATGAAGTCAGCAATAGATAGCCGCACACTGAGACCGATCAGTTGGTCCCGCCGACAGGAATCGAACCTGTATTTCACGCTTAGGAGGCATGCGCACTATCCATTGTGCTACGGCGAGCGTGGCGGCATTGTAGTGGCAGGCGTCGCAGTGGTCGCTCACTTGGTCAAC
>JBILKC010000326.1:0-3202 GCA_044376885.1 Hylemonella sp.
CGTGGGCAGCCCGGGCTGCCATTTGGTCTTGACTCCAGCTCATGTTAAACCCCTGCCTTTTCAGTGATGGTGCGTTTCTCGATGCGTTTTTCAGGATGGGTATTGAGCACAATCCGGTGCACATAAATCCCAGGTAAATGAATGTCATCGGGCGCCAGCTCACCCGTTTCTACAATTTTTTCCACTTCCACAATACAGATCTTGCCCGCCATGGCAACTGCCGGGTTGAAGTTACGTGCCGTGAGCCTGAAGCGCAAATTGCCCGATTTGTCAGCCACGTGCGCCTTGACCAGCGCTACTTCCGGCAACAAGGCGCGTTCCATGACGTAGGTCTCGCCATCAAATTCACGCAGCTCTTTGCCTTCGGCCACCACCGTGCCAACGCCGGTCTTGGTAAAGAAAGCTGGAATGCCCGCGCCGCCGGCACGCAGTTTCTCGGCCAACGTCCCCTGGGGCGTGAACTCCAGTTCAAGTTCGCCCGCCAGATACTGACGCTCAAACTCCTTGTTCTCGCCAACATAGCTGGAGATCATTTTTTTGACTTGACGGGTCTGAAGCAGTTTGCCAAGACCAAAATCGTCCACGCCCGCATTGTTGGAAATGACTGTGAGGTTTTTGACACCTGAATCACGCACCGCATCAATCAAGGCTTCCGGAATGCCACACAGGCCAAATCCGCCAACTGCCATCAATTGATCGTCCCGGATGATGCTTTTCAGCGCTTCGGCAGCACTGGGGTATATCTTGTTCAATCGCCCGCTCCTTAGATAATGTGCAAAGCCCTGATGGTAACGAATACTGAGGATGGTGATAATCCACCCTCTTGCGCCAACCCAAGGATCGAGATGACACGCTACCCCCACCCCGAATTGAACAACCTGCCCGATGACATCCGTAACAAAATTCTGGAGGTCCAGGAAAAATCGGGGTTTATTCCCAACGTATTTCTGGCGCTGGCCAGGCGACCGGCCGAGTGGCGGGCATTTTTTGCCTACCACGATGCCCTCATGCTCAAGGAAGATTCAGGCCTGAGCAAAGGTGACCGTGAAATGATCGTCACGGTGACGAGCGCTGCCAATAACTGCCTGTACTGTGTGGTGGCCCATGGTGCAATTTTGCGGATTTATGAGAAAAAACCGCTGGTGGCCGACCAGGTTGCTGTGAATTACCGTAAAGCGGACATCTCACCCCGGCAAAGTGCCATGCTGGACTTCGCCATGAAGGTCTGCCTTGAGTCCGATCAGATCAACGACGCAGACTTTCAGGCCCTGCAGGCCCATGGCTTTAGCGATGAAGATGCCTGGGACATCGCCGCTATTACCGCTTTTTTTGGCCTCTCAAACCGCATGGCTTCCTTTAGCAGCATGATGCCTAACCCGGAGTTCTACCTGCTGGGTCGTCAGCCCCGGCAAAAATAGTGACCGTCAAACCCCGAAGCCGTCATCGGCTGAAATCACAGCGCCATTGATGAAATGGCTCTCGTTGGAACACAACATCATCAGTACCGCATCCAGGTCCTGGGGTTGACCAACCCGTTTGCGCGGCAGCATTTGAACCAGTTTTTGCCCCTGCTCGGTCTGCCAGTGCGCATGGTTGATTTCAGTGTCGATGTAGCCCGGACACAATGCATTGACATTGATGCCAAAGCGCCCCCACTCAAGCGCCATGGCTTTGGTCATTTGCACGACTGCCGCCTTGCTCATGCAATACACGCCAATCTTTGGCAGCACGCGCAAGCCCGCCATCGAGGCCACATTGACGATACGGCCACCTGTAAACGTGCCAGGTGCTGAGCCCTGGGCACGTGCCAGCATGCGTTTACCTACTTCCTGCGCCACAAAAAAAGCGCCCTTGGTGTTGGTGTTGAAAATAAAGTCGTAGTCCGCCTCGGAAATATCCTGGATTCGCTGGGTCGTACTCACGCCAGAGTTGTTCACCAGTACGTCGATAGAACCCACCTCCGTTTCGGCGTGCGCCACTGCAGATTTGATCGAGTCATGGTCGGTGACATCAAGTTCAACCACATGGGCATCACCGCCCTCGCCTTCAATTTGAGCGCGCAATTCCTTGAGTTTGTCAATGCGCCGGCTGGCCAGTACTACGGCTGCGCCGGCTTTTGCCAGCGTGTGTGCGAAATGCGCACCCAAGCCGCTGGATGCGCCAGTGATAAGGGCCACCCGGCCTGAAAGATCAATGGAATAGGCCATTTTTGAATTTCCTTTGAAAACAATGAACGAAATACGACAAGGCGACTTGAACGAATAAAATTAACCCATTATCAAGCGAGACTCCTCATGACATCTCAAGACATTCTGGCTCAGTTTGGCCCCCGTGAAGCGATGGAATATGACGTTGTGGTCGTGGGCGGCGGCCCTGGCGGCCTGGCCACTGCCATCCGTGTCAAACAACTCGCCGCTGAAAAGGGCAAAGACGTTTCAGTCGTGGTGCTGGAAAAGGGCTCTGAGCCCGGCGCACATATTTTGTCAGGTGCCATCATGGATCCGATTGCCCTGACCGAACTCTTCCCCAACTGGAAAGAAATGGGCGCACCACTGAACCAGCCAGTGACCGATGACGCCTACGTTTTCCTGGGTGAAAAAACCGGCGTGCGTATACCCAATATGTTTCTGCCTCCTTTTGCTCAGAACCACGGCAACTACATCGTCAGCCTGGGCGCTGTGACCAAGTGGCTGGCTGAGCAGGCCGAGGGCCTGGGCGTGGAAATCTTCCCTGGCTTTTCCGCCGCCGAAGTGCTGTACAACGCCGACGGCTCGGTCAAAGGCGTGGCCACCGGCAATATGGGCGTGGGCAAAGACGGTGAGCCTATGGAGAGCTTTCAGCTCGGCATGGAACTGCTGGGCAAATACACGGTGTTTGCAGAAGGTGCTCGCGGCCACCTGGGCAAACAACTGATTGCCAAATTCAAGCTTGACGACGGCAAGGACCCGCAAAGCTGGGGCCTGGGCATCAAGGAACTGTGGGAGATCGACCCCAGCCGCCACGAACCCGGCTTTGTGATGCACACCGCCGGCTGGCCCATGGAATCCGACACCTATGGCGGCGCATTCTTGTACCACCTGGAAGGCAACAAGGTTGCCATCGGTTTTGTGACCGGCCTGGGCTATTCCAATCCCTACCTGAGCCCGTTTGAGGAATTCCAACGCTGGAAGACCCACCCCAACATCCGCTATTATTTCGAGAA
>JBILKC010000328.1:0-3200 GCA_044376885.1 Hylemonella sp.
CCGTTGTTTGCTCTCTTCTCATTGGAACTTCAGTGCTGCTGGCCAGCATTGCCTTCAGTTTTCAGCGCTACTTTGAATATCAGGTAGAAGAATCCAGGAAGATCAGCCAGTAGTTGCGCTGATCTTTTGAATCCACAATGACTTCCTTGACGACTTTCAGAGAAAGACCCTTGGTAGCCCAGAGACCTCCGCGAAAGCCGTAAGCTGAAATGATAGAAACAGAATCAGGTAGAGACGGAGTCGGCGAGTTCTTTGAATTCGGCAATTCGATCAAAGTTCAGATATTTGTATACCTGCTCTCCATTGGATGACAGAACACCCATATCAGACAGATACTCCGACTTGCTTGGAATCCTACCGAGCTTGGAAGCAATCGCTGAAAGCTCAGCTGAGCCCAGATACACATTGGTGTTTTTGCCAAGGCGGTTGGGGAAGTTACGCGTGCTGGTGGACATCACGGTTGCGCCTTCCTTGACCTGGGCCTGATTCCCCATGCATAGACTGCAACCCGGCATTTCCATACGTGCACCTGCTGCTCCAAATACACCGTAGTGGCCCTCCTCAGAGAGTTGGTTGGCATCCATCTTAGTGGGCGGAGCCATCCAAAGCTTGACTGGGATATCGCGCTTTCCTTCAAGCAGCTTGGATGCAGCCCGGAAATGTCCGATGTTCGTCATACATGAGCCGATAAAAACCTCATCAATCTTGGCACCCGCAACATCCGAGAGGGTTTTTGCGTCGTCAGGATCATTTGGGCAGCACACAATCGGCTCAGTGATCTCGTCCATGTTGATTTCAAGAATGGCCGCATATTCTGCATCGGCATCGGGCGCCAGTAACTCCGGATTAGCCAGCCATGCCTCCATGGCTTTGATGCGCCGGGTGATTGTCCGTACATCAGAGTAACCGTTGGCGATCATGTTTTTGAGCAGCACAATATTGGAAGTGATGTACTCGACAATCGGCTCTTTGTTGAGACGAACTGTGCAACCAGCAGCCGAACGCTCCGCGGAAGCATCTGATAACTCAAAGGCCTGCTCAACCTTAAGATCGGGCAAGCCTTCGATCTCAAGGATGCGACCGGAAAACTCGTTGATCTTGCCTTTTTTAGCCACCGTGAGCAGTCCGGCCTTGATGGCGTACAAAGGTATCGCGTGCACCAAATCGCGCAAAGTCACGCCAGGCTGCATTTTCCCTTTGAAACGCACCAACACAGATTCGGGCATGTCCAAGGGCATCACGCCTGTTGCCGCAGCAAAAGCCACCAGGCCGGAGCCGGCCGGAAAACTAATGCCAATCGGAAACCGCGTGTGACTGTCACCGCCTGTGCCCACGGTATCAGGCAACAGCATCCTGTTAAGCCAGCTGTGAATGATTCCATCACCAGGCCGCAGGGAAATACCGCCGCGATCACGCATGAAATCTGGCAACTCGTGATGCATCTTGACGTCGACCGGCTTTGGATAGGCCGCCGTGTGGCAGAAAGACTGCATGACAAGATCCGAGCTGAAGCCCAAGCAGGCCAAATCTTTTAATTCATCACGGGTCATGGTGCCGGTCGTATCCTGGCTGCCAACACTGGTCATCTTGGGTTCACAGTAGGTTCCTGGGCGAATGCCCTTGCCAGAGGGCATCCCACAGGCTCGTCCAACCATTTTTTGCGCCAACGTGTAACCTCTACCCGTGTCGGCAGGGTTATGGGGAAGGCGAAACAATGTCGATACAGGAAGGCCCAAAGACTCACGGGCTTTGCTTGTCAAACCACGTCCAATGATCAGCGGAATGCGTCCGCCGGCCCTGACTTCGTCGAACAAGACCTCGCTTCTCACCTGAAACTCTGCAATAACCTTGCCATCTTTCAGTGCCTTGCCCTCATAAGGGCGTAATTCAACAACGTCACCCATGTTCATTTGGCTTACATCGAGCTCAATGGGCAACGCGCCTGCATCTTCCATCGTGTTGTAGAAGATAGGGGCAATTTTGCTGCCTAAACAAACACCGCCAAACTTCTTATTGGGAATAAAGGGTATGTCTTCGCCGGTGAACCACAAGACTGAATTGGTCGCTGACTTTCTGGAAGACCCTGTGCCGACCACGTCGCCCACATACGCGACCAGGTTGCCTTTGGCTCTCAAATCCTCAATGAACTTGATGGGGCCGCGCTTTCCATCTTCTTCTGGCGTAATACCGTCGCGTTTGTTTTTCAGCATCGCCAGGGCATGCAGGGGAATATCAGGCCGACTCCAAGCGTCTGGAGCGGGCGAAAGGTCGTCTGTATTGGTCTCTCCGGTGACCTTGAATACAGTCAACTGAATACTTTGGGGAACCTCAGGCCGGCTGGTAAACCACTCGGCATCTGCCCAGCTCTGGATAACAGCTTTGGCATAAGCGTTTCCCTTTTGAGATTTTTCCTGCACGTCATGGAACTGATCAAACATCAACAAAGTCTTTTTCAAACCCTCTGCAGCGACTGACGCTACTGCAGGGTTATCCAACAAGTCGATCAACGGCGTCAGGTTGTAGCCCCCCAACATGGTGCCCAACAATTCTGTGGCTTTTTGGGGACTTATGAGAGGACATTTTTCACTGCCATGCGCAACTGCCGCCAGGTAGCTGGCCTTCACCTTTGCTGCATCGTCTACGCCAGCCGGAACCCGATGGGTAATCAGATGCATCAGGGTTGACTCTTCCCCCTGTGGAGGGTTTTTGAGTAATTCAATCAGTTCTCCGGTCTGTTTTGCTGAAAGTGGAAGGGGTGGAATCCCAAGGGCTTTGCGCTCATCGGAATGAGCCCGGTAGGCTTGCAACATGACTGTATCCTTTCAAATCGATTAGAGCAGGTGAGCAACGCCGGCTTGCTCGTCTTGCAATTCTTTAAGCGTTTTGTTGATGCAAGTCTGACTGAACTCATCAATCGCCAGGCCTTCAACAACCTTGTAAAGACCGTTCTCACAGATTACTGGAAAACCAAACATGGTGTCTTTGGGAATTCCATACCAGCCATCTGACGGGATTCCCATGGTGACCCATTTGCCTTTTGTGCCCAAGGCCCAGTCGCGCATGTGATCGATTGAAGCGTTGGCCGCAGATGCAGCTGAAGACAAGCCACGCGCTTCGATGATCGCTGCGCCACGTTTGCCCACTGTGGGCAGGAATACATTTGCATTCCATTCCTGATCATTGATCATGTCTTTGACTGA
>JBILKC010000329.1:0-3198 GCA_044376885.1 Hylemonella sp.
GCTGGCGTGCATCCGCTACCAGAACGGCATACGCGCTGCGCTGAAGGAGCGTATCGCCATAGAAGAGCAAAAGGCAGCACCAGACGCGGAGCTGGTTGCGCGGCTGAAGTTCTTGAAGACGGCGGTGGTAATTTCGTCAGACGGCACCAACGAAGCCGCTTTTGTGACGCAAGCCCGCAAAGAGGCTGCGCGCTTGAACGCGACCGACAACTTCTGCAAGGCATTCAACCAAGACGACCCGGATGCCAGCAACACGGGCATTGCCTTTTTGATCGTGTGCGACATGCTGCTCACCGGCTTTGATGCGCCGATTGAACAGGTGATGTACATCGACAAGAAGCTGCGTGAGCACACGCTTTTGCAGGCCATTGCGCGCACCAACCGGGTGTCGCTTGGCAAGAAGCGTGGCTACATCGTGGACTACATTGGCCTGGCCAACCATTTGACCGAGGCACTGACCATTTACGCGGCCAGCGATGAGCTGCAAGAGCTGCAATACGGTTTGCAGAACATCAGCACCGAGCTGCCCGTATTGGAGGAGCGCTATCAGCGACTACTGCAACACTTTGATGCGCTGGGTGTGAAAAACATCAAGCAGTTTGTCAATGGCGAGTTGCCTGATTTGGACGCAGACGCCGCAGTGGTGCATGCGGCAGTAACTGCACTCAAAAACGAACGCCAGCGCGCAGACTTTGACGTGTACTTGAAGAAGTTTTTGATCAGCATGGATGTGGTGCTGCCCCATGCTTCTGCCCACGCATTCAGGGTGCCAGCCAAGCGGTTCGGCTACATCCTGGCGGTGACCAAAGAGCGCTACAAGGACAGCAGCTTGAACCTGGGCAATGCGGGCGAGAAGGTCAAGGCACTCATCAACACCCACCTGATCAGCCTGGGCATCAACCCCAAGGTAGAGCCTGTGGAGTTGCTGGCAGCAGACTTTATGGAAAAGCTGGCTGCGCATGCAGGCCAAAATACTGCAGCCAAGGCCAGCGAGATGGAGCACGCCATTCGCAAGCACTGCACGGTGCACCACGACGAAGACCCCGCGTTTTTCAAGAGCTTGTCTGCCAAGGTCGATGCGCTGATTGAAAAACACCACGAGCAATGGGACTTGCTGGCCGAGAAACTGGCTGAGCTGCGCACGCAGGCTATTGCAGGGCGTACCCAAGGTGACAGCGGCATGGGCCGCGAGGCGACGACGTTTTATGAGCACATTGTGCAAGTAGGCTTTGAGGGCGGTCAGGTGCCTGAAGAAGCCGAAGTGGCCATGAGAACGCTCATGGAAAAGCTGGTGGAGTTGCTGCAAGAGACCATTGGCAGCTTGGACTTTTGGATGAATGCGGACAAGCAAAAGCGCTTGCGCGGTGCAATCAAGACCGAAATTGCGAAGGCGGGCATTGAAGAGCTCAAAGCCAACCGCGAACGGGTGACGGTGGAGGTGATGAAGCTTGCCAAAAACCGCCACGACAGGCTGATGGCCAACAATAGGCCGAAGGAGGCGTAAATGCAGATACGCCAAGTTCAAGACATCGAATACCAGCTGCTGCCCGGAGCTAACAGGCAGACCACGGACATTGTGATTGAGCGCGATGGCATTGTGCGGGTGCGTCCCCCGTTGAAGATGACGCCAGAGCAAGTAGACGAGACGGTGTTTTTCAAGCGCATGTGGATTTACCGCAACCTTGCTGAGTGGCATGACCTGAACGCTACCCGGGTAGTGCGCGAGTGGGTGAATGGCGAGTCGTTTTTGTACCTGGGCAGCAGCTACAGGCTGTCGTTGGTGGATAAGCAGGATGAACCACTCAAACTCAAGGACGGCCGCTTTCAGTTGCTGCGCTCTGTGGTGGAGAAGCAAGGTGAGGAGAGCGCTCAGCGGGCGTTTGAACAGTACTTTCAGACCAAAGGTTTACCCCGTATCACAGCTCGGGTGTCTTACTTTGCCTCCCGGCTAGGTGTGGTGCCAGGCAAGGTGCAGGTTAAGGAATTAGGCTTTCGCTGGGCAACGTGTTTGGCCAACGGGGATGTCCATTTTCACTGGAAGTGTCTGATGGCCCCGCTGACGGTTATTGACTACATCGTGGTGCATGAGCTGTGCCATCTGCGCTACCGGGATCATTCAGATGCGTTCTGGAATGAAGTGGACAAGGTGATGCCCAACTACCGCGAACGCAAGGCGTGGTTGCGCCAGCGTGGGGCCAATCTGGACATCTGACCTCTTGACCTCTGAGGGCTGGAGGCACAGAAAAATGTTAGGGAGTGGCGGTGTCTATAACGCCGCCACCCAGGCAAACCTCTCCGTCATACAGCACCGCCGACTGTCCCGGCGTAACCGCCCACTGCGCCTGTAAAAACTGCAGGTCAAAACCGCCTGAAGACGCTTGCGTGAGCTGGCAGGGTGCATCGGCCTGGCGGTAACGTGTCTTGGCGGCCAAGGCGCCGGGCAAAGGCGATGGGCCTGCCACCCAACTGGTGTTGAGGGCTTGCAGATGGTTGGACAGCAGCCAGGGGTGGTCATGGCCCTGCACCACCCACAGCGTATTCTTCTCCATGTCCTTGCGCGCCACAAACCAGGGGGCGTGTTCGCCGCCACCTTTCTGGGCACCTTTGGCCTTGATGCCGCCAATGCCCAAACCTTGTCGCTGACCCAGGGTATAAAAACTCAGGCCCACGTGCTGGCCGATCACACGGCCATGCGCCTTGCTGCCGGGCTCAGGCGTGCCATCACGGATATCGCCAGGCGCCTGTTGGATGTAACGGTTGAGAAAATCCCGGAAAGGCCGCTCGCCGATAAAGCAAATGCCGGTGGAGTCTTTTTTCTTGGCGTTGGGCAGACCGATCTCTGTTGCAATGCGACGCACTTCGGTCTTGTGCAGCTCCCCCACAGGAAACAGCGTTTTGGCAAGTTGCGCCTGATTGAGTCGGTGCAGAAAATAACTTTGGTCTTTGGCAGGGTCCAGGCCTTTGAGCAACTCGTAGCGCTCGCCCCTGTCAGCAGCAACGCGGCGGACACGGGCGTAATGACCCGTGGCAATTTTTTCTGCTCCCAGCCGCATGGCATGGTCCAGGAAGGCTTTGAACTTGATCTCGGCGTTACACAGGATATCGGGGTTGGGCGTGCGCCCGGCTTGGTACTCCTGCAGAAATTCTGCAAAGACCCGGTCTTTGTATTCGGCGGCAAAGTTGACGTGCTCAATCTCG
>JBILKC010000330.1:0-3196 GCA_044376885.1 Hylemonella sp.
TCGGTGTCCACCTCCACATACGAGGCCTGCACCCCGTTGGTGAAAATAAAGGGGTAATCCCGTTGCGCATAGTGTCGCGTGACTATCAGCTCCGAGGTAAAGCCGGCCGGCAGGGTATCGGGCCGGTAGTAGGCCACCCGCCCCAGTTCATTCAAAGGCAGCAGCGTTTCACCCGTGGCGATGTCAATGACGCTGCCATTTTTAACATCCAGGCTGGCTGCTTCACGCTTGAGAATGGCCTCGGCCACTTTGAGAATATTGACCCGCAAGGCCAGCCCCGCCTGCAGCACGGCTTCGCCGCCTATGCCCGCCCCGCGTGAGGCCCAGGTACCGCCGCCATAGGGCACGGTTTCGGTGTCCCCCGTGATCAGCCTGACCTGGCTCATGGGCAGACCAATGGCGTCGGCTGCGATTTGGGTGAAGATGGCTTCATTGCCCTGGCCCTGTTCACCCACACTCACCATCACCGCCACGTTGCCGCCTGGCTCAAGCCGGGCAGTCGCGCCGTCCTGGGCGGATATGCGTGCGCCACCTACACCGTAAAACGCTGCACCCGGGTTGGTGAGCTCGATCAGCGTGGCAAAACCTATGCCCCGGTAGATGCCTTGTTTGCGCAGGCTGGCCTGCTCGGCGCGCAGCGCCGGATAGTCCATCAGCGCCTCAATCTTGCGCAGGCAGGCCTCGTGCGAGAGTACTTCGAGTTTGATGCCCGATGCGCCGGTTGCCGGGTAGGCATCATCCGGGATGACATTGCGCTGGCGCATCAAGAGCGGGTCCATGCCCAGCTTGGCGGCAGCCAAGTCGACCAGTCCTTCGGTGACCGCGCAGGCAATCGGGTGGCCCACGCCACGGTACTGGCAGGTGGGGGTTTTATTCAGGAACACCACATTGAGCTTGGCCCGGTAGGCCTTGTGTTTGTAGGGGCCGCCGGTCAGGTTGACAACCTGATTGCCTTCTATGCCGCTGGTGCGCGGGAACATGGAAAACGGTCCGATGCCGGTGACATCATCGATCTCAAAAGCCAGGATGTCACCGTCTTTGTTGGCCGCAATGCGACCCTTGATGCGGTGCTCGCGTGCATGAATGTCGCTGGTGAAAGATTCCAGCCTGTCGGCCACAAACTTGACCGGGCGCTTGAGCAGGATGGCGATGGCCACGGTGGCAAAGTCGTCCGGGTAGGCATGTACCTTGATCCCGAATGAGCCGCCAACGTCCTTGCAGATCACACGCACGCTGGATTCGGGCAGGTCGAACTGGCGGGAATACAGGTCTTGCATCATGTGCGGTGCCTGCTGCGAGTGGTACACCGTGAGCTGGCCGGAGGCCGGGTTGTAGTCGGCAATCTGGCAACGCGGCTCCAGCGTGACACCGGTGTGGCGACCGAAATCAAAGGTGGCTTCCGCCACCACGGCTGCGCTGGCAAAGGCTTCATCGACCCCACCGGTGTCAAGGCTTCGGGTGAAGCACAGGTTGTCACCGAGTTCGGGGTGGATGACAGGCGTTTCAGGGTCTAAGGCCGTGTTCATGTCCAGCGCGGCAGGCAGTGCCTCCCACTCCACCTGCACATATTGCAGGGCGTCTTCGGCTTGCGCGCGGGTCTTGGCGACTACAGCCACCACGGGTTCGCCCTGCCAGCAGGCACGGTCTATGGCCATGGGGTACTGAGGCGCGGATTTGATACCGGCCAGGTGGGTGAGGGTGGCCACCCAGGGTTTGCAGATGGTGGCCAGGTCTTTGCCGTCATAGACCGCCAGTACACCTGGCATCATGCGTGCGTAGTCGCGGTCGATGCGGACGATACGGGCATGTGCAGCAGGCGAACGCCAGAACACCACATGGCCCATGCGCGGTAATTCCATATCGTCTACATATTGGCCACGGCCTTCGGTCAGACGCTCAATATTGGGTCGGGGAATCGACTGTCCGATATGGCGTGCGTCTTTCATGGGCCCGGTCATGGGCGGTGCATGCGGGGTGTGCGGTGCCTCTGCACGCGCAAGCAACGCTTTATTCAAGGACTCTTGCAGTTGACGGTTTTCCGGGGCGTTCATGCGGCGGCTCCCTGCTGGGTGGTTTTTGTGTGGTTGGAAAGACGCTGGGCCTGCACATCACAAATGGCGTCTACGATGGCCTGATACCCGGTGCAGCGGCAGTAGTTGCCGGAAATCCATTCACGGATTTCAGCGCGGCTGGCCTGAGGTTTTTTGTCCAACAACTCACTGGCCGCCATCAGCATGCCAGAGGTGCAGAATCCGCATTGCAGGGCATTGTGTTTGACAAAGGCCTTTTGCAGGTCACGAATCACACCTGTTTCCGTCAGGCCTTCTATGGTGTCCACCCGATGTCCATCGGCCTGAACGGCCAGCACCAGACAGCCCCGCACAATATTGCCATCCACACGAACTGTGCAGGCACCGCACACACCGTGCTCACACCCCAGATGTGAACCTTTGAGGCCCAGGCCTTCACGTAAAAAATCAATCAAGTGTGTGCGGGGTTGAACCTGGTGCTGCGCCAGGCTGCCGTTGATGGTGATGCTCACCGCTTGCGGTCCGGTGTCGAGCTCGTCAGAGAAAGTAGGCTTTGAATGGGTCATGGTCATGATCTTGAAACTCAGGCAGCGCTGAAGCTGGCGTGTGGCGCAGTGGATTGGTTTTGGCGAAGCGAAAGCAGCGCCCGCTTGAGCATGACCCCGGCCAGGTGCAGTTTGGCTGCTGCGCTGTGCGTCAGGTCGGCTTCGGGCTGAAGTTCTGCGCGCAGGGTTTGCAGGGCTTTGGCCAACAATGCATCTGACCAGGGCTGTCCTTCCAGAACTTGTTCTGTTGCAAGGGAGCGCTCGGGTTTGGTGGCAATGCCCAGCCAGGCGAGGCGGACATGGCTGAAGCTGCCTTCGTGCACGTGAGCGCTGGCGGCAATACCCACCACCGCATAGTCGCCATGCCGTCGCGCCAGCTCATCAAAAGCATGGCGTTGCATGGCTTGGCCCACGGGAATTTCGCAGGCAACAATGATCTCATCGGATCTGAGTAAGGTGGTGTAAAGACCTGTGAAAAAGTCTTGGGCAGCAATTCGGCGCTCGCCTTGCTTGCTGCGGGTGATGACCACACCATCCAGAGCCAACAGGCAGGCCGGCCATTCTGCAGCCGGGTCGCCATAGGCGATCGAGCCGCCGAAAGTGCCGAGGTTGCGTATGGCG
>JBILKC010000069.1:0-10584 GCA_044376885.1 Hylemonella sp.
TGATTGATGTTGCCAACGACAACTCGGTTTTTATTGATCGTTCCATCCGCAGTGTTTTTCGCACCATCCTGGAGGCTGTGGTGCTCGTGGCCTTGGTGATTTTTGTCTTTCTGCGCACGTTACGAGCCTCCATCATCCCCATCATCACCATCCCGGTATGTCTGGTAGGTACCTTTGCCTTGATGGCTATGGCGGGCTTTACGATCAACACGCTCACCTTGTTGGCGCTGGTGCTGGCGATTGGACTGGTGGTCGATGACGCGATTGTGGTGTTGGAGAATATCTATCGCCACATAGAGGAGGGCATGGACCCGTTTTCAGCCTCCATCAAGGGCGTCAGGGAAGTCAGTTTTGCCGTTATTGCGATGACTGTGACGCTGGTAGCCGTTTACGCGCCTTTGGCCTTTACGCCTGGCCGGACTGGCCGTCTGTTCATTGAATTTGCGCTGGCTCTTGCAGGTGCAGTGGCTGTGTCAGGTTTCATTGCGCTCACGTTGTCGCCCATGATGTGCTCGCTTTTGCTCAAGCACAACCCCAAGCCTTCCTGGTTTGATCGTGGCATGGAAAGGGTGCTCAACGGCATGACACGGGCTTATGAGCGCGCATTGTCTTGGCTGGTTACCACCCGATTTGACCCTGCCCGCAGGCAATCCGGCCTTGCCAGTACCATCAAACGCTTTTTTCTTGACACGCGCTGGATCGTGGTGGGCGTGATGATCGTATGTGGTATCAGCATTGCCATTGTCTGGCCCGGTATGCGCCGTGAACTGGCCCCCTTGGAAGACCGGGGGGTGATCCTGAGCGTGATTACTGCGCCCGATGGCGCAACCCTGGATTACACCAACCGCTATGTGGGAGCGGTGGAACGCATTGGTCAGCCGTACAAAGAATTTGACCGGGTTTTCGTGTCTTTAGGCAATCCTACCGTGGCACAGGCTAACGTCTTCTTTCGGGCCATAGACTGGGATTTACGTACAAAATCCACGCTGGATATTGCGCGTGAGATGCAACCCAAAATGGCTGGCCTGGCTGGTGTGACCGCTTTTCCGATTACCCCGCCTTCCTTGGGACAAGGTTTTCGCGAGCGGCCGGTCAACTTCGTGATCTTGACCACGGACAACTACCCCAATCTGGCAGCGATGACACGTCAGTTCATGGATGAAATCGCCAAGAATCCGGGCATTCTGAGTGCGGATATTGACCTGCGATTGAATAAACCCGAGCTGAAAATTGATGTGGACCGTGACAAGGCAGCCGATTTGGGTGTCAGTGTGGATGTTGTGGCGCGCGCTGTTGAAACCATGCTGGGAGGGCGTCAAGTTACCCGCTACAAGCGCGAGGGAGAGCAATTCGATGTCATCGTCCAGACCCAAGCCACAGGACGTGACACACCGGACGATGTTGAGAAAATTTTTGTCCGCGGGCGCAATGAGACCATGATCCCCCTGGCTTCCCTGGTCAAGGTGCGGGAGTCTGTGGCACCGCGCGAACTCAACCACTTCAGCCAGCGCCGCTCGGTTTCCATCACGGCCAATCTGGCACCCAACTACTCGCTGGGTGAAGCCCTGGATTTCCTGGATGCAACCGGCGCCAAGCTGCTCAAGCCCGGGTACAGCACTGATTTGAACGGCACCTCGCGCGAGTACAAAAACTCGCAAGGCTCTTTGGGTATAGTTTTTGTACTGGCTTTGCTGTTTATTTTTCTGGTGCTGGCGGCCCAGTTTGAAAGTTTCATTGACCCGCTGGTGATCATGGTCTCGGTGCCACTGTCGATGATTGGTGCCTTGCTGGCCCTGAAATGGTCAGGCGGCTCGCTTAACGTGTACTCCCAGATTGGCCTGATCACCCTGGTCGGTCTGATTACCAAGCATGGCATTTTGATTGTCGAGTTCACCAACCAGTTGCGCGAGCAGGGCATGGAGATGTCTGAGGCGCTGGTCAAGGCATCCTCCCAACGCATACGCCCAATTCTCATGACCACAGGAGCGATGGTGTTGGGCGCAATTCCCTTGGCACTGGCCCATGGTGCTGGCGCTGAAAGTCGCCAACAAATTGGCTGGGTGATTGTGGGTGGCATGTCCTTGGGAACACTGCTGACGATTTTTGTTGTACCCACCATGTATACGCTGTTTGCACGTCAAAAAGTACCGGGTGCCAACCACAAGGAAGTGATTGAGGCCGGGCAATCCACTGGATCGGATCCGGTTCAACCGCCGCTCCATCCTGAATTGATTGGCAAATAAAGCGC
The DNA here is from genome assembly GCA_044376885.1 of Hylemonella sp. Classification (GTDB taxonomy): domain Bacteria; phylum Pseudomonadota; class Gammaproteobacteria; order Burkholderiales; family Burkholderiaceae_C; genus JBEIGE01. The sequence goes on from JBILKC010000069.1 coordinate 2,249, forward strand.
CCTGCTGAACTTGTCTGCAGAAACCATGCCCATGCGCCGGCAAACTGGGCAAGTGTTTTCGTGAGGCCTTGGGCTTGGTGGGGGTGTGCTTTGCGGTGCTTAAATCGCGCCGGAAAACATCATGACATCGACCTCGTCCCCGGCTGCCACATTGCCCTGTGCGTGGTGCAGCACAATCAGCCCGTTGGATTGCACCATGGAGCTGAGCACGCCTGAGCCCTGGTTCCCAGTGGTCTTGACATAGAGGCCACCGTCTGCCGAAACGCTTACCGTGCCACGCTGGTATTCGGTGCGTCCGGGCTTCTTGCGTATGGCTTCGAGACTGCGGGCCTTGAGCAGTGGCTGGGGTCCGGAATGACAACCCATCATCTGCAGCAGGGCCGGGCGCACAAAAGCCAGAAACGTCACCATCACTGCCACTGGATTGCCGGGCAGACCAAAAAGCACAGATGAACCGATTCGACCCACGGCCATAGGCCTGCCCGGGCGCATGGCGATGCGCCAGAAGGCTACATCACCCAGCTTTTTCATCATGGTCTTGGTGTGGTCAGCCTCACCGACGCTGACACCGCCACTGGTAATGATGGCGTCTGCCTGTGAGGCGGCCCGGCTGAACACCGCTTCCAGCAAGGCCGGGTCGTCGCGCACGACACCCATGTCCATCACCTCACAGCCCAGGCGGGTCAAGAGGCCAAACACGGTATAGCGGTTGCTATCAAACACCGCACCCTCTCGCGGTGGCTCGCCCAGGCTCAGAATTTCATCGCCGGTTGAGAAATAAGCCACCTTGAGCTTGCGCGCCACATTCACCGAAGCTATGCCTAAACTGGCCATTAGCCCAAGAGAGGCGGGGGTTATGAGCTCTCCTTTTTGTAGCGCAGCTTGACCTTGCATCAGATCTTCACCCATCAGGCGACGGTTGTCACCGGCTTTGAGCAGTCCTGCTGCCAGGGTGATTTCTTCACCCTGTTGAGTCTGCAGTACCTGCACCAGTTCTTGAGGCACCACGGTGTCCAGCCCCGCAGGCATGATGGCACCGGTCATGATCTTGATACATTCGCCCGGTTTGACAACACCCTGCCACGCCTTGCCTGCAAAGGCAGTGCCGGCCTGCTTGAGTGTTAGCGCTTGATCGGGCTTGAGCTGACTGCCTGTAAAGGCGTAGCCATCCATGGCGGAGTTGTCGTGCGGGGGCACACTGATGGGGGAGATGATGTCCTGCGCCAGCACCCTTCCAAGCGCCTGAAAAATGCCGACGGTTTCTGTACCGGTTACGGGCGCAACGAGCTGGCTCAAAAACCTGTTGACCTCAATTGCGCTGAGGGCTTGGGGGTCATACCCTTGCAGGGTTTGGGCAATCTCTGCGAGCGATTTCATCGGGAAAGCAGCGTTCAGTCGGTTGAGAGTAGGGGTGGTTCAGGTGCGGTGGGCAGTTGCTGGCAAGCTGCTTCAAGGGGCTTCAAGTTGCTGAAGTTCGGCCAATGTGTTGGCATTGGCAAACGCTCTGGCTGAGTCGTCGGGTCCGTCGAAGGGCACGATCACAGTGCGGTGCGTGGCAGTCCAGGCGTCGATTTTTCGGCCACCGGCCTGGGTAAAGGCGACCAGGCTTTCCAGCAGCGCAACCTTGAGCAGGCAGAACACGGGTTGGGTGCGCGTTTGCAAGACGCCATCGCGGTTTGTCTCGGGTGCTGCTGCCATGGCAATGTCGGCATTCTCTCGCAACAGGGCGTCGGCCAGCCGTTTCACCAGATCGAGTGGGAAAAGGGGCGTGTCACAGGGCACGGTCACCAGGTAGGGCGATTCACAGCGTTCCAGCCCTGTCAAAAAACCTGCCAGTGGCCCGGCGTAATCGGCCAACACATCCGGCCAGACATCAGCGCCGAAAGATTCGTAGGCTGCCAGGTTGCGGTTGGCATTGATCATGACCTGACCCACCTGCATCTGCAGCCGGATCAGGGTGTGTAGTGCCATCGGCATGCCGTTGAAGTTTTGCAATCCCTTGTCAACGCCACCCATGCGCGAGCCTTTTCCACCCGCCAGAACCAGGCCGGTGATGTCTTGGGGATCGATGCTTGTCATGTTGATCGTGTTCATGCTCAGTAATGGGTGAAGTCCTCAGCCACCGATGTAGCTCATCTCCACCCTTTTGGCGCCAGCCGATAGACCTGGGTCTGCTGCGAGGGTGCTTCTCAACTCAGAGTAGCGATCATCCCGCGCCTGCCAGATGTGAGCCAGCGCAGAGACAATCTCTTGATCGGTTTTTCCCCCTCGAATCAGGTGACGCAAATCATGCCCCTGGGTTGCGAACAAGCACAGGTATAACTTGCCTTCAGTGGAGAGGCGGGCGCGGCTGCAGTCGCTGCAAAAGGCCTGGGTCACGCTGCTGATAACGCCAATCTCGCCTGCGGCGGCATCGTGTTTGCCTTGAGCGTCAGCAAAGCCCCAGCGCTGGGCCGTTTCCCCGGAGGCGGCGGGTTCGAGCTGCACAAGCGCAATTTCAGACTGAATGCGTGCCACCACCTCTGCCGAGGGCAGTACTTCATTCATACGCCATCCGTTGGTGGCGCCCACATCCATGTACTCAATAAAGCGAAGGGTAATTCCACTGCCCCTGAAATGACGCACCATGGGCAGGATTTCCTGGTCGTTGGTGCCTCGCTTGACCACCATATTCACCTTGATCGGCCCCAGACCCGCTTCCTGTGCCGCCAGAATACCTTCCAGGACATCGTCTACGGCAAAGTCCATGTCGTTCATTTGGCGAAATACGGTGTCGTCAAGCCCGTCCAGGCTGACGGTGACGCGTTGCAGTCCGGCAGCCTTGAGCGCTTTGGCCTTGCGGGCCAACAGCGAACCGTTGGTGGTCAGCGTGAGGTCAAGCGGTCGCCCCTCTACGGTGCGCAGCGCAGCCAGTTGTTCAATCAGGATTTCAATGTTTTTGCGCAACAAAGGTTCGCCGCCGGTGAGCCGGATTTTTTGAACACCGTGGGCAGCAAACAACCCGGCCACCCGGGTAATTTCCTCAAATGTGAGCAAAGCGCTGTGCGGCAAATAGGGGTAATCTTTGTCAAAGATTTCCTTGGGCATGCAGTAGCTGCAGCGGAAATTACAGCGGTCTGTAACGCTGATACGCAAGTCGCGCAAAGGTCGTGCTAGGCGGTCTGACAACAAGCCAGTCGCTGGAATGCGGGGCAGGGACAACCAGTCCTGGCCAGCTGGGCTGGAAAGGGAGCTACGCTGGTCAATCAAGGGGACGACCCGGGCAGGAATAGTGGGGCTGGCTCTATCGGACATGGGCTGTATTGTCGCTCGGTGCAAACACTTTGACATCTTGAGGTTTATCGGGCTGGATAGATGACTTAAATACCTTGATTACAGGGCAGAATCTGGACTCGTTGATGACTAAGGATTTTGTGAAATTGGGTAGCAGGCTATGAGGTTTGAGGGAATCCGGACTCGTGTGCTGTTGGCTGCGGTATTGCCTGTCACGCTGGTCGGTATTCTTTTGTCTGGAATTTTTGTACACACGAGAACAGGTGACATTGAAGAGTCCCATGCAAAAAGTACCCGGTCGCTGGCAAGGCAAGCGGCCAAAGCGGCTGAGTACAGCTTCGTTTCCGGCAATCTTGAAAATCTGGCTTTGCTTGCAGCGGGTGCTCAAAAAGAGCCGAATATAGTTTCTGTGAGTATTGTTAACCCGCAAGGGCGGTTATTGGCTGAGGCTGCAAAGGCTTCTTTCAGCAAGCTCCCGGATCTGGGTTTTTACTCCGAGAGCAGAGTGCTGGATCCCCTAACCGGGCTGGAAATTTTGGTGCAGCCCGTTGTTGCCAGCCAGGCCGACACGGCAACCCTTGATGGCCATGTGATATCCAAGCAGACTTCCATACCGAAAATCCTCGGTTATGTCGTGCTTGAAATTTCACGCAGCGCCTTAGAGCTCCAGGTTCGAAACACCTGGGCAATTGGTTTTTTTACCACGGTAGCCGGTCTGATTTTCGGAGTCGTTCTGGCTGGCTTGATGGGTCAAGGCGTGGTCACGCCTGTTGAGCGTGTCAGCGACTTTGTCATGAGGATAGCCCAAGGGAATTTGTCCGACCGGTTAAACATCAAAGACAACGATCCACTTAAAGGCTTGCAGCTCGGACTGAACCAGATGGCGGTAAAGCTTGAGGAAGGGCGTGACCAACTGGAATTACGGATTGCCTTGGCGACCCAGGCGCTACGTGAAAAAAAGGAAGAAGCTGAAAGCGCTACGCGGGCCAAATCCCATTTTTTGGCTGCTGCCAGCCATGATCTGCGTCAGCCCATTCATGCGCTGGGCATGTTTGTGACCCGGCTTGGTCAGCTACCGCACGACCCGCAATCCCGACAGCTTGTGGACTATCTGGGCCAGTCTGTGGACGCGATACAAAACCAGCTCGACGGGCTGCTTGATATTTCCAGGCTGGAGGCCAAGGCTGTTGCAGTCAATAAGGAGCCTTTTGCCTTGTCCAGTCTGTTTGAACAGATGCGCCCTTTCGTCGCCCTGCAGGCGCGAGGCAAAAAGATTGACATTCGCATCCGCGCAACGGATATCTGGGTGTTGGCTGATCCTTTTTTGTTGGGCCGGGTTTTACAAAATCTACTTAGCAATGCGGTACGCTACACGCCGACTGGCGCAATTTTGTTGGCTTGCCGCCCATTGCATGCGAGTCATAAGGCGCGCATTGAGGTATGGGACACCGGAATTGGTATTGCTCCCGAACACCAAAGTGCCATCTTCTCTGAGTTCTACCAGATCGACAACCAGGAGCGGGACCGTACCAAGGGCCTGGGTCTGGGCTTGAACATCGTGAAGCGAACGGCCGATTTGATGGGTTGCGTTGTGGAATTGCAATCGCGTGTTGGCCATGGAACGCGCTTCAGCGTTGTTGTCCCCATGACGGCTCCGGTAGACAAAGATGCCTCCCCCACTCGGCAGGATGTCTTTGATCCCAATGACTTGGCGGGCTTGCAGGTGCTGGTGGTGGAAGACGATCCGCTGGTGGCGCATGCGCTTGAAGCCCTGCTGGATTCTTGGGGCTGCAAGACCACTTTGGTCGATAGCTTTCACAATTCGCAGGCTGCGGTGACTTCTGGGCAGGTGCCAGATTTGATTTTGAGTGATTACCGTTTGCGTGGCCAGGAGAATGGCATAGATACGGTCATTGAGTTGCGCCGAATTATTTTTCAGCAGACGGGAGTTACTGTGGCGGCCTGCCTGATGAGTGGAGACACAGGCCCTGACCTGATTGTTGCTGCCCGGTCGGCAGGGCTGCCACTGTTGCACAAGCCGGTGCGACCAGCAAAACTACGCAGCCTGATGCGCCATCTGGTTCAGACCCGGGAGGAGGGGCGGTAGCCTAATCCTTTTGCAGCCAGTACGGCCTGGGTGCGTGAGTTGACGCCGAATACGCGAAGAATGCCTGAAACATGATTTTTCACGGTTTCTTCTGACAGGTTCAGGACTTGGCCGATGACTTTGTTGGCGCAACCGTCCAAAAGCAATTGCAAAACTTCTTCCTGACGGGAGGTCAGTTGGAGCTTTTCGGACGCTTTTAAAACAGCAAGCTCGTTCGCTGAGAATGCTGAAGCCATGCCTTTGATCGGATCATAAACACCGCCGGACAAAATAATGCCGACCACCTCCAGCAGCTCTTCGGAATGGCCTGATTTGGTGAGAAAGGCGGCGGCACCCCGCTTGATGACTTGTTGCATCATCAGCGGGCTAGCCGAGCCTGAGAGCATGATGACGGGCAGCTCCGGATAATTTTTGGAGAAAACATCCAGTGCGTCCAGGCCGTTCATATCTGGCAGATGAAAATCAAGCAACACTAGATCCAGATCCAGGTGCTGCTCTGCGAGCTCAAAAGCCTGAGCACAGGTGCCAGCATCCAGCACCACCACGTCACTCCCGATTGAGCCCAGAATCTGTCGCAAACCTTCCCGCACCAGCGCATGATCGTCAACCACGAGTATTTTCATGGTTCGACCCGGTTAAGCCCACGGAAGAGGACTTTGATTTTCCAGTGGGTGCAGGGGCATGCGTAAAGGCTTTGCGAGGAAGTCTGGATTAGCCGCCGTGAATTTGCATCATCAACGGCACAATCAGGAGCGCCACAATGTTGATGATCTTGATCAAGGGGTTGATCGCCGGGCCGGCAGTGTCCTTGTAGGGGTCACCAACGGTGTCGCCGGTAACAGCCGCCTTGTGGGTTTCTGAGCCTTTGCCGCCGTGGTGGCCATCTTCAATGTACTTTTTGGCGTTGTCCCACGCGCCACCGCCGGTGCACATGGAGATGGCGACAAACAGTCCGGTGACGATGGTGCCCATCAGCAGACCACCCAGAGCCGCTGGGCCCAAAGCCAGGCCGACCACTACGGGAACCACCACAGGCAGCAGCGAGGGGATCATCATTTCCTTGATGGCCGCTGTGGTCAGCATGTCTACCGCAGTGTCGTACTCCGGCTTGCCGGTACCGTCCATGATGCCCTTGATGTCGCGGAACTGGCGACGTACCTCAACAACTACCGATCCGGCAGCGCGGCCTACGGCTTCCATGGCCATTGCACCGAACAGATAAGGGATGAGGCCGCCGATGAACAAACCAATGATCACCATGGGATTGCTCAAGTCGAAACTGATGACCTTGCCGTAAGCTTCGAGTTTGTGGGTGTAGTCTGCAAACAGCACCAACGCAGCAAGGCCCGCCGAGCCTATGGCATAGCCCTTGGTGACTGCCTTGGTGGTGTTGCCCACAGCGTCCAACGGATCTGTAATATCTCGCACACTGGCGGGCAATTCAGCCATTTCCGCAATGCCGCCTGCGTTGTCAGTAATCGGGCCATAAGCGTCAAGTGCGACAACAATGCCGGCCATGCTGAGCATGGACGTCGCAGCAATGGCAATGCCATACAGACCGGCCAGGGTGAACGAAACCCAGATCGCGATACAGACAAAAATGACCGGCCAGGCTGTAGAGCGCATGGATACGCCCAGGCCGGCAATGATATTGGTACCGTGGCCAGTGGTGGAGGCCTGTGCAATATGCTGTACCGGGGCGTACTGCGTGCCCGTGTAGTACTCGGTGATCCACACCAGTGCTGCGGTCAACACCAGCCCCACAGCACAGGCGCCGAACAGTTTCATCTGGCTGCCGGTGGCAGTAATCGCGTTGTCCGGGATCAGCCACATCGTGACAAAGAAAAATGCAATGAGTGACAGGCCACCTGCAACGGCAAGGCCTTTGTAGAGGGCGGGCATCACGTTTTTCATGCCGGGGGAAGCCTTGACGAAAAAGCAACCGATGATCGAGGCCACAATCGATACAGCGCCCAGTGCCAGCGGGTAAACCACGGCGGCAGTTCCGGCACCAGTGACCAGGAGTGCTCCTAAAACCATAGTAGCAATCAGAGTCACAGCATAGGTTTCAAACAGATCTGCTGCCATGCCAGCGCAGTCACCCACGTTGTCACCCACGTTGTCGGCAATTACAGCCGGGTTGCGCGGGTCATCTTCCGGAATGCCGGCTTCCACTTTCCCCACAAGGTCGGCACCCACGTCTGCGCCTTTGGTGAAAATCCCGCCTCCCAAGCGCGCAAAAATGGAGATAAGGGAAGAACCAAAGGCAAAACCAATCAGCGGATTAAGCAACTTGGCCAGATTTTTGTCGGGCGTCATGCTACCGTTTCCAACCAGAAACGAGTAAAACGCTGTCACACCCAGCAGACCCAGACCGACCACCAGCATGCCAGTGATGGCGCCGCCACGAAAAGCCACATCAAGCGCCGGCCCGATGCCACGGGTGGCCGCCTGGGCTGTGCGCACATTGGCTCGAACAGAGACATTCATGCCGATAAAGCCGCAGGCACCAGAGAGCACAGCACCCACAACGAAGCCGATGGCAGACAGGCTATCGAGGAAAAAGCCAATCAGTATGGCCAATACCAAGCCCACGATGGCAATGGTTTTGTATTGTCTGGACAAATACGCAGCAGCGCCAGTTTGGATGGCGGCTGCAATTTCCTGCATTCGCGCGTTGCCTGCATCCTGGGAAAGAATCCAGTTGCGAGCCCAAATGCCGTAAATTACGGCGATCAGACCGCATGCAAGCGCGAGAATAATTGCTGAGTTGCCTGTCATTGTTCTAACTCCTGTAATGTGTCACGTAAGGGGGTTCCGTCCAACCGGACATCCGCCGGACTGTAACTTGAAAATTGCAGTTTTTCGATCTGGTGTCAACCTCAGGTCAGTAAAATCAGGGTTAATACCGAGCCAAGTGTCAGTTCTTTTCGACTTACCCTTGACCTTCCTTCAA
>JBILKC010000331.1:0-3170 GCA_044376885.1 Hylemonella sp.
GATCGGTTGAAGGCGGGAATCTAGACGGGTTGAACGGCGAATTTATTCCGGGGTTTTGATTTAACACCTGAAAGCCGCGACAAATGAAAATCTTCCCCACCGAATTCGATGGCAAAACCATTCGCCGCGTGTACGACGAAAAAACCGAAACGTGGTGGTTTTCGGTGATTGATGTGGTGCAGGTGCTGACGGATAGCGAAAACGCCCGTGATTACTGGTTCAAGATGAAGCTCCGCGTCAAGTCTGAAGACGGGGCTGAACTGTCGACACTTTGTCGACAGTTGAAATTGCCCGCCGCAGACGGAAAACAGCGGCTCACCGACGTAGCCAATGCAGAGAGTTTGCTTCGCATCGTCCAATCCGTGCCCAGCCCTAAAGCCGAGCCCATCAAGCTCTGGCTGGCCAAGGTGGGCTACGAACGGATGCAAGAGATGGCCGATCCGGCTTTATCACTGAACCGTGCCCGCCAGACCTGGCAGCAGCATGGGCGCAGCGATAAGTGGATTCAGCAGCGCATGACCGGGCAGGAAACCCGCAACAAGCTCACTGACTACTGGAGCGATCACGACATCAAAAAAGGCAGCGAATTTGCCATCCTCACCAACATCATCCACCAGGAGTGGGCGGGCGTGAGTGTGACGGAGCACAAGGATATGAAGGGGCTGAGCAGCCACAACCTGCGCGACCACATGAGCGAAGCGGAACTCATCTTCACTGCCCTGGCTGAGTTGTCCACCCGCCAAATCGCCGAGAGTGTGGAGGCCACCGGCATGGCAGAAAATAAAACCGCGGCCAAGGCAGGTGGGCGTATTGCGCGGCAAGCGCGCAACCAACTGGAAAACAAAACCGGCAAGTCGGTGGTGTCGGGTACCAATTTCCTGCCAAGTGCTACAAAAAAGATTGCTGATAGCGGACGCTAGGCAAGCGTCAACGGCGTAAATCACTATGGAAGCGCTGGAACAAGTCCCCCTGTCTGCCCTGCAACATTGGCAATACTGTCCGCGTCAATGCGGGCTGATTCACCTGGAGCAGGTATTTGAGGAAAACATCCACACCTTGCGTGGCCAGGCGGTGCATGCCAAGGTGGACAAGCCCGGCGTAGAAACCGCAAAAGGCGTGCGCATGGAGCGCGCGTTGCCGCTCTGGCACGATGAACTCGGCTTGGTGGGCAAGTCTGATGTTGTTGAATTCCTGGCGAATGGCACGCCCTACCCGGTGGAGTACAAACATGGCAGTCGTAACAAGGCCGCAGACATTGCTGCTTGTGACGATATTCAGTTGGCAGCCCAGGCCATGTGCTTACAGGCCATGACAGGAAAAATCGTTAACGAAGGTGCACTCTTCTATGCAAAGTCCAAAAGACGAAGGGTTGTTGTCATCACTGAACAGTTACGTTCGGATGTGGCGCTGGCTGCAAATCAAATTCGAAACATGATGACAACTGGGCAGCTCCCGCCACCACTTGATGGCGAGCAAGCCGCCAAGAGATGCAAGGCCTGCTCGCTCATTGATCAGTGCCAGCCAGAAGCAAACCGGCACAATTTCCAGGAAGTACGCGCGGCTCTTTTCGTGGACGATCCAATCTGAAATTACTCAAGCCTGTCATGCAACTGCTCAACACACTCTACATCACCACACCTGACACATACCTCAGGTTGGAAAACGACACTTTGCGTGTAGAGGTTGATCAAGAAACTCGACTCAGAGTGCCGCTGCACCACTTGATTTCAGTGGTTTGTTTTGGACATACCGGACTGTCTGCGCCGCTTATGCACCGGCTTGCAGGGGAAGGAATTGCGCTGGTTTTGCTGGATGAGCATGGCCGCTTCAAGGCCAGACTGGAAGGCGCTGTCAATGGGAACGTGTTGTTACGTCAAGCCCAGTTTCAAAGACTGATGGATGCTGCCTTTACCTTGGAAATGGCGCGTGCCTGTGTTGCTGGAAAGATCAAAAATACGCGTCAAGTATTGCAGCGTGGGGCGCGAGAAACCAAATTAGACACTGAGGCCAAAGCCTTGACGCGGGCAGTAGACGACTTGGCTGCGAGTTTGAGAGCCCTCTCAACCGCAAGCAATCTGGATGTTTTGCGCGGTGTTGAAGGAGAGGCGGCACGGCAGTACTTTGCTGGTCTTAATTTACTGGTTAGAGCAGATCAACGCCCATTTTTCCAGATGGAGGGCAGAACGCGCCGGCCACCGCGTGACCGATTAAATGCCTTACTTTCATTTCTGTACGCCATGTGGATGAATGATTGCCGCTCGGCGTTGGAGACAGCAGGGCTTGATCCCCAGGTTGGCTTTTTACATGCTCTGCGTCCGGGACGTGCCGCATTGGCGCTTGATTTGATGGAAGAGTTTCGCCCCTGGGCAGATCGCCTTGCGCTGACCATGATCAACCGGGGGCAAATACAAAGCGGTGACTTTGCTTTACGAGAGGGAGGCGGTGTTTTGTTGGAACCTTCTGCGCGAAAAGCTGTGGTGGTTGCCTATCAAGAGCGCAAGAAGGACGAAATAAACCACCCATTACTTGCGCAGGCACTTCCATTGGGATTGGTGCCACTGGTTCAAGCGCGCTTGATGGCACGCGCTTTGCGGGACGAATCAAAGCCATACATTCCCTTTATTGCAAAGTAGGCGATATATGCTGATTCTTGTTTGCTATGACGTAAATACCGAAAGCAGGGCAGGACGTCGGCGTTTACGCAGGGTTGCCAAAGTTTGCGAAAGTACGGGGCAGCGGGTTCAAAAATCGGTTTTTGAATGTCAACTCGATACGGCAAAGTTCGAGACTCTAGAGCGAGAGCTGCTCGCAGAAATTGACCCATTGCAAGACTGTTTGCGGCTTTACCGCATTCCTGAGGCACGTGGATTTGAGGTCAGAGAGCATGGTGTTTTCAAGGCAGTTGATTTTGAAGGACCACTGGTGCTTTAGGCGATACCCCCAGGTAATACGTGCTTAATTTGTGGTAACTTGAATACCGCGAACCTGAAGTAACGTATTGCTTCCTTTGAGGTTCGCGCTACCACTAAGTGAATGATTTTTATGATGTCTTCGCCTAAGCTCAAATTTTTGATAAGCGGTGATAAACCTCAAAAGCACGGGTTCGCGCTTTTGCTCGAAAAAAATCATTTAAATCATTCATTTAGCGCGGAAGCGATTCGCCCGGCATT
>JBILKC010000070.1:0-10567 GCA_044376885.1 Hylemonella sp.
GCCCATCTGGATGATCTGGATGGTGGTGCGAACGGCCGCCTCAAGGCTGGGGAAAAAGCAGATGGCCGCCGAAATCGCCTCGGGCAAGGGGTAGAGCTTGAGCGTGATTTCGGTCATGATGCCCAGCGTTCCTTCGCTGCCCACCATCAGTCGCGTCAGGTCATACCCGGCTGCTGATTTTTTGGCGCGGGTGCCGGTCCGGATCACCTCGCCACTGGCCGTCACCACTTCCAGGGCCAGCACGTTCTCACGCATGGTGCCGTAACGCACGGCATTGGTACCGCTGGCGCGGGTGGCGCTCATGCCGCCAATGCTCGCGTCGGCACCCGGGTCAATCGGGAAGAACAGGCCGGTGTTTTTGATTTCCTCATTGAGCTGCTTGCGCGTGACGCCTGGCTGGACGGTGACCGTCAGGTCTTCTGGGTGAACCGACAAAACCCGGTTCATGCGGCTGACATCGATGCTGATACCGCCTTGTACCGCCAGCAAATGGCCCTCCAGCGATGAGCCTGTGCCAAAAGGAATGACCGGGGTGTTGAATGCGCTGGCCAATTGCACCGCTTGTGACACCTCGTCGGTGTTCAGGGCAAACACCACGGCAGCCGGTGGCGGTACGGTGGTGTAGACCGATTCGTCGCGGCCATGCTGTTCGCGCACCGTCAGGGCCGTTGAGCAGCGTTCGCCAAATTGTTTTTTCAGGGCGTCAATCAGCGCTGGCGGCGCGTCGCGCAGCTGAACATCAGGTAACAGATGGGCAGAAAGTATGGGGGCATTCATAGGGAAACTCCAGAGAATTCAACGCCCACTCAGGCGCTGATGAATAATGCCCCATTTTGAACCAAGGTTGTCCACATGGGAAATCGACTCACACAAATTGCCACCCGAACGGGGGACAACGGCAGCACAGGCCTGGGTGACAACACCCGCGTTTCCAAAAACAGCCTGCGTGTTCACGCCATGGGCGATGTGGACGAATTGAACTCGAACATCGGCGTTTTGCTGTGTGAAGACATGCCTGCCGACGTTCGGGACGTGCTGATCGAGATTCAGCACCAGCTGTTCAATCTGGGCGGTGAGCTGTCTATCCCCGGCTATGAGCTGCTCAAGGCAGACGCCGTGCTGGCGCTGGACCAGTCCCTGGACACGTACAACAACACCCTGCCCAAGCTCAAGGAGTTCATCCTTCCGGCCGGTAGCCGTGCGGCCTCCCTGGCACATGTGTGCCGTACCGTGGCGCGCCGTGCCGAGCGGGCAGTGGTGGCGCTGGGCAATGAAGAGGCACTCAAAGACACGCCGCGCCAGTACCTCAACCGCCTCAGTGACCTGATGTTTGTGCTGGCCCGTGTGCTCAACCGCATGGGTGGGGGTGATGATGTTTACTGGAAAAGCCAGCGCCTGTCGCATGGTGACGCGGCTTAAACCCAGCGACAACGATCGCTTCGCCGGTGGGCACTCAAACCAATATGACCGCACCTTACATCCCGCAAATCCGTCTGTATCAAAACTGGCTGCAACAGCAGCGGGGCCTGTCTTTTGACACCTATGACGCCCTCTGGCGCTGGTCGGTCACGGATCTGGATGCCTACTGGCAAAGCATCTGGGACTATTTTGACTTGCAATCCCCCACGCCGCACAAAACCGCTTTGGCGGTGAACCGCATGCCGGGGGCGCAGTGGTTTCCCGGTGCGCAACTGAACTACGCGCAGCAGGTGTTTCGCCATGTGCAGGCCGCTCATGCCGCGGGCTTGCCGGCCCTGGTGAGCCACAACGAACGCAGCCTGCATGCCGGGGAGCCGGCAGCCGAGCTGAGCTGGCCCGAGCTGCAGCGGCAGGTAGCCTCGCTGGCCCTGCACCTTAAAAAACAAGGTCTCCAACCGGGTGACCGGGTTGCCGCCTATCTGCCCAATATTCCCCAGGCCATGGTGGCTTTTCTGGCGGTTGCCAGTCTGGGCGGCGTCTGGAGCATCTGCGCTCCTGACATGGGCACGGCTGCCGTACTCGACCGCTTCAAGCAGATCAGCCCCAAAGTGCTGATTGCCTGTGATGGCGTGCGCTATGGCGGGCGTGATATGGACCGTCGCGGCGTGCTGGCCGAACTGTTTGCCGCGCTGCCCAGCGTTCAGCATGTGGTGGTGCAGGGCAATCTGGGTCTGGCACCACCCGCTCCTGATTCAATAGCTGACTATTCAGTATTTGAAAGGGCTATAGCCCAAAATGATGCAGAAGTAGCAGCCTTCAAACCGCTCTGGTTGCCGTTTGACCACCCCTTGTGGATTGTGTACTCCAGTGGTACCACCGGCTTGCCCAAACCCATCGTGCACGGGCATGGCGGTGCCGTGCTGGTGGGGCTGGCCCAGATTGTGGTGCAGCACGATGTGGCCTGCAGTTATGCGGCCAACTCCTGGGGCGAGCGTTACCATTGGTACAGCTCAACCGGTTGGGTCATGTGGAACGCGCAGATGGCCGGTTTGCTCAACGGCACCACTTGCTGCATCTTTGATGGCAACCCGGCAGGGCGCACGGTGGACGCACTGGGCCAAAAAGTCGCCCCCGACTGGACCACGCTCTGGCGTTTTGCCGCCGATGTTCGCGCCACCTTCTTCGGTGCCGGAGCCGCCTTCTTTGCCAACTGCATGAAGGCCGGGGTTAACCTGAGCACCTGCGGAGCACTAAGCCAGGTGCGCGCGCTGGGCACAACCGGATCGCCCCTGAGTGAAGAAGTACAAAACTGGGGCACGCAACAGTTCGTACAAATTTATGCCAACGCCGGGCCGCCCCAAGTTGAATCAAATATCTGGTGGTGCAACATTTCCGGTGGCACCGATTTTTGTGGCGCATTCATCGGCAGCCATCGTGAGTTGCCCCAAATTCCGGGTGAAATGCAGTGCCTCCTGTTGGGCTGCGCCGTCGAGGCCTGGAACGAGCAGGGTGAATCGGTGGTGGGCGAGGTGGGCGAACTGGTCTGCACCCAGCCCATGCCCAGCATGCCGTTGTACTTTTGGGGTGATGCCAACAACGTCCGGTATCTCTCCAGTTATTTTGATATGTACCCAGCGGGCCATGGTCGCCTGCCTGGCGGGGGCGATGCGCCTGCGCAGACCGGCCCGGTCTGGTGTCATGGCGACTGGCTGCGCCTGATCGCCCATGAGGGCCACCGTGGCTGCATCATTTATGGCCGCAGCGACGCCACCATCAACCGCCACGGCCTGCGCATGGGCACAAGCGAGCTCTACCGCGCGGTCGAGGCCCTGCCCGAGGTGCTGGACGCGATGGTGGTTGATCTGGAATACCTGGGCCGCGACAGCTACATGCCGCTGTTTGTGGTGCTGCGCGAGGGCCAAGCACTGGACGACGCCATGAAAGCACGCATTGCCCTGGCCATTCGAGAGGCGCTTTCACCCCGCTTCGTGCCCAACGACATGTTTGCTGTGGCCGAGATTCCCCGCACCTTGACTGGCAAAAAGCAGGAGCTGCCGATCAAAAAGCTGCTGTTGGGTCAGCCCCTTGAGAAAGTGCTCAACCGCGACACCATGGCCAACCCGGCGTGTCTGGACTGGTATGTGGCATTTGCAGCCCGGCATGGCGCTGGCAAAGCAGGCCCGAACTGAAGCTCAAGGCACAACCGTGGTGAAGAGGAACACCGCAAAAATCACCAGATGCACGGCGCCCTGAAGTACGGTTGTTCGCCCGGTACCCAGGGACAGGGTTGCAACGATCAGCGATAAAACCAGCAACACGGTGGACTTGGTGTCGATCCCCAAGGTGAGCGTCCAGCCGGTCACCAAAGACACAAGTGCCACGACAGGAATCGTCAAGCCTATGCTGGCCAGCGCAGAGCCCAACGCCAGGTTCAGGCTGGTTTGCAGACGATTGGCGCGTGCAGCGCGTAACGCTGCCAGGCCTTCGGGCATGAGCACCACCGCGGCAATGATCACGCCCACCAGTGCTTTAGGTGCACCCAGCGTAGCCAACAGGGTTTCTACCGAAGGTGCCAGGCCTTTGGCCAGCATCACCACCGCACCCAGGCAGAGCAGCAAAAGCATGAAGCAGGCCCAGGCAGCACGTGCGCTGGGCGGTGGTGCATGGACGTCGGCATTGGCGGCGGCGTCAGTGGGCAAAAAGTAGTCACGGTGTCTGACCGTCTGGACCAGCACAAAGATGCCATACAAGACCAGCGTCACGACCGCAATGAAACCAAGTTGACTGGCGCTGTAGACCGGGCCGGCTGCGCTGGTGGTGTAGTTCGGCAGCACCAGCGTGAGCACCGCAATGGCGGCCAGTGTCGCCAGCGATGCGCTCACACCAAACTGCCCAAAAGACTGTTCATGAAAACGACTGCCGCCAAGCAGCAGGCACAGGCCAACCATGCCATTGAGAATGATCATCACGGAGGCAAAGACCGTGTCGCGAGCCAGGGTTGTCGTTGCGGGCCCGCCTGCAAGCATCAGCACCACAATCAGTGCAACCTCGATCACCGTGATTGAAATCGCCAGCAACAGTGTTCCATAAGGCTCACCGGTGTGATGGGCCACGACCTCGGCATGGTGGACCGCGGCCAACACGCAGGCGATGAGGCCGAACATCATGAGCAGGTCGTAGAGCCCTGAATTCCACGTGGTGGCGCCAGCAAGAAGTGCGATGCCGCAAACCGGGGCAAGGATGGACCAGACAGGCAAGGCTTTGGGTAAAGGAAGCATGACTTGAATGTACTCTGAGACAGCCATCCGCGACGATCAAGAGACACTGGAAGCAAACGCGCTTTGACTTATCGCTTAATATACGAACAAGACAAGGGAACAGTTTGAATGACCAAGCAACCCGAAAGTAATTCTGAGAAGGAGGCTGACAACCCCATGACCTGGGAACCCTCAAGAGTTTTTTTGCGCTATGTCCTCATTGCCATACTGGCGGGCTTAGGCGCGTACACGGTGGCTGTCCTGAATTACTTCCCTGATCAACCAGTTCGGTTGATTGGGCCCGTGTTTTTATGTGCAGTTGCGGTCGTCTCTATTTTTTGCATCTGGCGTAATCTGGCTAATTTGGTCTCTAAAGTTTTGTTGCTGGGTTGCTGGCTTGCTGCGGGTTTGACAGCTTTCCTGAATGACGGACTTGGCTCGCCGTCCATGGCCATCTTCCCGTTGGCCATTATTTTTGCGGGCTGGCTGCTCAGCTTGCGGGCAGCCGTTTTGATTACCCTGCTGACCGGCCTTTTCGTTATCGGTTTGGCTGTGGCTGAAACCAGCGGCGTGTTGGTTCTTACCGGCCATGCACCCACGATTTTGTTTGTGATCGTTGAGCTCATCGTCATTACCCTGTCGTTGCTGTTGATTGTTGATGTGATGCGCTCCTACAAAGCACGCCTTTTGGAAATGACAGCCATCGTTGATGAAAATCAAGCGCGCAGCCGCGAGCTTGTGGCCTTGAACAGCGGCATGGCGCAGTCCCAGAGCAAATTTGCCACGGCTTTTGGATCGTGCCCGGTGGCCGCCTCGATCGCCACCGTTGATGAGGGCCGCTTCCTGGAGGTCAACCAGAACTATGAGCGTGATTACGGTTGGTCGGCCCAGGAGTTACTGGGAAAAACCACCCAGGACATCGGCTTATGGCAAGACCGTCAGGCACATGATGACTGGATGCGCATGCTTGTTGCGCAGGGCCGGTTGGTTGAATATGAAACGGTGTGGACTCATAAAAACGGCGATTTGCGCAAAGTCAGCATCTCCTGCGAGATCATTGAAATCAGTTCGGTGCAATGCATACTGGCCTACGCCACGGACATCACCGCCCGCAAAATGGCCGAGGAACAAATCCAGAGCCTGGCGTTTACCGACTCGCTCACCGGACTGCCTAACCGCCGCTTGTTGTTCAATCGGCTTGAGCATGGGCTGGCTGCCGCCAACCGCCATCAACGCAAAGGGGCCTTGCTGTTCATAGACCTGGACAACTTCAAGACCCTGAACGACACCCATGGCCATGATCAGGGCGATATCCTGCTCAAGCAGGTGGCTCAGCGCCTGCTGGCCGTTGTTCGGGAAACCGATACGGTGGCCCGGCTGGGCGGCGACGAGTTCGTTGTGATGCTGGAGAACCTGAGCATCATCGCCATTGAGGCTGCGAACGAAGCCGAGCGGGTTGCTTTGAAGCTGCTGGATGCGCTCAACCATGAATACCTGTTGCCCAGAGTCAGCTTCATCTCCACCCCCAGCATCGGGGTAACCCTGTTCGGCGAAGAGCCTGAGAGCATGGAAGAGCCCTTGAAGCGTGCAGACATGGCCATGTACCAGGCCAAGGCTGCCGGGCGCAATGCGGTGCGCTTTTTCAACCCCGAAATCCAGGCCATCGTCAATGCACGGGTTGAAATGGAGCGAGACCTGCGCATCGGTCTGACCCAGCAGCAATTCATACTTCTCTACCAGCCCCAGATGACCGCCGATGGGCGCGTGACCGGGGCTGAAGTGCTGGTGCGATGGAACCACCCCGATCGCGGCACCGTTTCCCCGGCCGCATTCATCCCCTTGGCTGAAGAGAGTGGTCTGATTCTGCCGCTAGGCGATTTGATTCTTGATGTGGCTTGTGCCGAGTTGGCCCGATGGGGCAAAGACCCGCACAAGGAGGACTTGACCTTGTCGGTCAACGTCAGTGCCAAGCAGTTCCAGCAGGATGATTTTGGTGCTGGCGTGCTGGCAGCCGTTGCCCGCCATGGTGCCAATCCGCAGCGGCTCAAGCTGGAGTTGACTGAGAGTGTGATGGTCAATGACGTTGAAAGCATTGTTGCCAAAATGACCAGTCTGCGCGATCAAGGCGTCTGCTTTTCAATGGATGACTTCGGCACTGGTTACTCGTCGCTTTCATCCCTCAAACGACTGCCACTGGACCAGCTCAAGATTGATCAGAGCTTTGTGCGTGACATTCTGATTGACGCCAACGACGCCGCAATTGCCCGCATGGTGATCGTGCTCGGGGAAAGCCTGGGGCTGGAAGTCATCGCCGAGGGTGTGGAAACCCTGGAGCAAAAAGAAGCCCTGGCGGGTCTGGGTTGCTCTTCTTACCAAGGCTACCTGATTAGCCGTCCGCTCACGATAGAAGGTCTTGACCAGTTTTTAAGCGCAAAAGTGAAGTGATACCGGCTTCAGTTGGTCTGGCTGAAGTCCCCATCAATCCGCGTTGGCCTGACCAGGGACTTGCGCAGCCTCAGCGGTAGATTCCTGGTTTTGTGCCGACAACGGCGTTAACTGCGTTAAGGGTGGGCGGCACATTTGCTCGCCATCCCACTGCTGACCGCACCAGCACAGGCCGTTGGCGTCGATGATGCAGGTTCCAGTGCCACAGCAGCGTTCGTCTTCTTGCATGGTTTCCGTTGTTAAGTATGGGTTGAATAAGGTCTGAATAAAGACTGAATGAGAGAGAAGTGACGCCGCCAGGCAGCCCGGCTACTCCATCGAAATCCCACGCTCTTTGACCACCCGTGCCCATAGCCGCATTTGCTGGCTGATGAACTGCTGGGCCGACTCTGGCGTGCCCTTTTGCAAGTCACCGCCAAGTTGGGCAATTCGGGCCATGACTTCGGGTGCGCTCAGTGTTTTCTGCAGTGCGGCCGATAGCTTGGCTACCACCGCATCGGGGGTTCCTGCGGGAGCCAGCACCACGTTCCACTCATACACCTCCGCACCCGCAACGCCAGCCTGGGCCAGCGTAGGCACGTCCGGCAAAATGGCGCTGCGCTGGGCGCTGGTAACGGCCAGCGCACGCAACTTGCCCGACTGAATGTGCTGCAGTGTTGAGGCCAGATTGCCAAAGAACACCGGTACCTGGCCACCAATCACATCATTGAGAGCCGGGCCACCGCCCTTGTAGGGAATGTGTGCCATCTCCACTTTGGCGGCAGACTCAAACAAGGCCCCGGCCAGATGCTGGGCTGATCCGTTGCCAGACGAGGCAAACGCCACGGCATCCTTTTTGACTTGCGCGGCCGCAATCAACTCGGCCACGGACTTGGCCGGAAAGCTTGCATTGACCAGCACCACATTGGGAAACAGCGCAATGATGCCTATAGGCTTAAAAGCCTTCTCGGTGTCGTAAGGCAACTTGGGGTAAAGCGCCGGGTTTACCGCGAAAGAGGAGGCATCGAGCATGAGGGTGTAGCCATCTGCCGGGGCCTTGGCCACAGCTGCCGCCCCGATCTGGCCACTTGCACCGGGCTTGTTTTCAACCACCACATTCTGGCCCAGCGCCTCGCCGAGCTTGGGCGCAATCAGCCTGGCCATGGCATCGGCCCCGCCACCGGCCGGATAGGTCACGATCAAGCTGATGGGTTTAACCGGCCATGCGCCTGCGCCCTGCGCCATCACGGTTGCAGAGGTGAATAAACACCCGCAGGCCACGAGCAAAGACGCCAAAAAACGAGGGGCTGCGTGGGCGGATGGCCTGGTTTTCATGAAACCTGTGCTCAGGGGGTGATGCATGTGTGGTCCTTGAACGAGAGTAAGAAATACAAAACCTGGGTTGGCCAGTATGTTAGCCATGAACCATGTTACCGATAAACCCAAAACACACAACTAGGCAGGGCAGGGCTGCAAGTAGCTCTCAAACACCCCAACATGCACCTGAGCTGCGTCAGCCGCGTCAGGCCAGAGCTCTGCGCTGTTAAAACGCACGTCATAGGTGGGTTCGTCCTGGGACTGCACGCCATGGGCATGCGCATCGGGAAACGGGTAACGCGGCGAGACACCCACCACCACGCCCACCTTGCCGCGGATGTAGCCAGGCATGCGCACATGGCCGCTGACATGATCTGCCAGCACCCGCACCCGGTCGCCCGGCTGGTAACTGCTGCGCGTAGGAACATTGGAGCGACCCGGCCCTGGTGGCAGCGCCAACGGAAACAAACCACCGGCACGCGCCTCCAGCTCGGCCCGCGTGACAACGCCCTTTTCCACACACAGGGTGGCCAGGCTGGTCAGGGTTCGTTCGTAGTACCCGGCGCTCATGTAATGGCGCGGCTCCATGCGCTCGATGGCATGGCGGTACTCGTCCATATTAAAAATGCCGTGCTTCACGGCCAGGCCATACAGCGCGTTGATGCGCTTTTCCCACCCGGCGTGAAACACCGCGGCTTCAGTGTCATGCCGCACCCGGCCAAAGCCCTGCTTACCACCCAGATCGTGCACGCCGTCCATGGCTGTTGCTCCTAAAGGCGAGCGACGCCAATCAGGGCGTCTTGGGTGACCAGCGCGGCGAGTTGCGCTTCGGTCCAGCCATCCGTGTTGGCGGGCCGCTGTGGCAACACCATGTAGCGGGTGTCTGCGGTGGTGTCCCAGACGCGAATATCGATGTCGGGCGGCAGGTCCAGCCCCATGTCGCGCAAGACGGTGCGCGATTCGCGAACCACCCGTGCACGGTACTCCAGGTCTTTGTACCAACCGGGCGGCAAACCGATAACGGTGAATGCCGTGCACGAGCACAAGGTGCAGCAAATCACGTTGTGAATATCTTGGGTGTTTTCCAGCACGACCAGATGGCGGTGGTGAACCGGCAGCTCGATGCCCAGTTCGGCCACAGTGGCCTTGCCATTGGCAAGCAGCCGCGCGCGAAACGCGGGGTCCACCCAGGCCTTGGCGACAACACGGGCTCCGCGCTGGGCCAACCACACGTCATCACCCAGATGAACCCGTTCATCAATGGCATCAACGCTGGCGATACCGCGTGCGATCAAGGCCGCTTCGATGGCGCTGGCGCGTTGCGCGGGTGTGGCCAAGGTGAGGGCGGGATCAGCGATAGTGTCCATGGCAGAGTCTCCGGGCTGACAAATGTTCGGGTAATTCTATTTCCATTATCAGGGCGCACTGGCGCTTGAGCACCGGTAGGTGATTGCCAGTGCCACTCTGAATTCATTATCAAATTGGCCTAAAGCCCACGTCAATATTCAATAGTTTGCTACTATTTTAGAAGTGCTTTGGTCAGAAGCTATCCAAGGCGCATACGTAAATCATGAGGTTTATCGGCAAAAAGCAGGAGTTCAACTTATAGACTTGACCGGCAGTTCCCGACCCAAAACGGAAATATCGAATACCGAAGTCAACACCATATAGCTGACATCCGAGATTCCATGTGTTAAGAGCTGAGTTGAACGACCGCGGAATGATTTTCAAGCGGGCTGATCAGCCTCTGGGTAGGGAAAGTCGATCATTTGATTTGCGCATATACCAACCTCACCAATTGAACTTCTTCGATCTCAACCCTTCGCGAAAAAGTGAGCTTAAGGTCGACCAAGTTCTTGGAACGTTCAAGCTCACCCACCTCGACCCGTACAAACCGACCGTCACCATAGTCGGTGAACGTTAGGGCGCGGAACACCTCACTCGACAGCAAGATCGACTGGCCAATCGGCAGCGGCGCGACATAGACCTCGATCTCGTTGAAGTCACATTGGTACCCGGCGCCTTGCCCTCCACGGCGCCTGACCTGAAGATCGTCCGGTCGCTTGTGTCTGGTATCGAAATCCGCGTGCAGCCAGTCCCACACCCATTCGGGACGGGTGACGTTGTCCAGCAGTAGGATCGGCGTATTG
>JBILKC010000332.1:0-3169 GCA_044376885.1 Hylemonella sp.
GGTCCAGGAAGGCTTTGAACTTGATCTCGGCGTTACACAGGATATCGGGGTTGGGCGTGCGCCCGGCTTGGTACTCCTGCAGAAATTCTGCAAAGACCCGGTCTTTGTATTCGGCGGCAAAGTTGATGTGCTCAATCTCGATGCCAATCACATCGGCCACGGCAGCAGCATCCACAAAATCGATGTTGGACGAGCAGTATTCGCTGTCGTCATCATCTTCCCAATTCTTCATGAAGATGCCCACCACCTCATGGCCCTGCTGCTTGAGCAGCCACGCGGTTACCGCGGAGTCCACCCCGCCACTTAAGCCGACTACCACACGGTGTTTAAGCATGCATTAATTAATTCAGACTGGCCAGCACGCGATCCACCATCACCCCTGCCTGTCCGAGGTTGTTGACGGGATCGCAGAAGCCTGCCAACTGCTCTCGGGTGACATGCGTGTTGATTTCGGGGTGCTCGGCCAGCATGTCCAGCAGATGGCGCTTTTGCTTGTGCGATTCGCGGCAGATGTCATACACCAGATCATGGGCATATTCCCGTCCGATGTAAGGCCCCAGGCCCATCATCACGGCCTCGGACATGACCAGACCGTTTGTGATGTCAATGTTCTTTCGCATCTGTTCGGCATCCACTTCCAGTCCTTGCAGGATGAATTTGGTTTGCTTGAGTGCGCCCGACATCAAGCAAAAAATTTCCGGCAGTGCTACCCATTCAATTTCCCAGGGCCCGGTGGAGCGTTCATGGTCGGCCACCATGGCGTCCATCAGGGATGCAGCCAGCAGGCGCACCACTGACACATTGGCATGGATATACAGACAGGAGATTGGGTTTCGCTTCTGGGGCATGGTGGATGAGGAGCCACGACCCGGCGCAAAAGGCTCAAACACTTCGGCCACTTCGGTCTGCATCATCAGCTTCACGTCCATGGCAATCTTGCCCAGCGAGCCGCCGACAATCCCCAAAAATGCGCCGACTTCAGCAAAGTTATCGCGTACGGTATGCCATGAGATCAAAGGCTGGCCCAGACCCAGTTCCTTCATCAGGCCTGCCTGGGTTTCCATTGCGCCCTTCTCAAGTGAGGACAATGTGCCCGAGGCGCCTCCAAATTCACCCACCAGCACACGTGGCTTGAGTTGTTGCAGCCGCTCTCGGTGGCGCTCAATGCCGGCGAGGATGCCAGCCATTTTGTAACCAAAAGTAATCGGTGTGGCCTGCTGCAGGTTGCTGCGCCCGATGATGGGTGTGTCACGGTACTTGCGTGCCAGATGGGCCAGTGCGTCTGAGATGTCTTTGAGGTCTTGCTCCACCAAT
The DNA here is from genome assembly GCA_044376885.1 of Hylemonella sp. GTDB lineage: Bacteria > Pseudomonadota > Gammaproteobacteria > Burkholderiales > Burkholderiaceae_C > JBEIGE01. The sequence goes on from JBILKC010000332.1 coordinate 1,315, forward strand.
GCCAGGCCTTCGCGAATTTGCAGAACTGCTGCGGTGTCGGTAATGTCCTGCGTGGTAGCACCCCAATGGCAGTATTCACCGAGTTTGTCTTTGCATTGCGAGTTGATGTGGTTGACCACCGCAATGATGGGGTAACCGATCTGTTCGGTCTTGGCTTTGAGCTTCACCCAGTCGACGGTGCTGAGCTCGCAATTTTTCACAATCTCGTCGGCTGCCTCTTGCGGAATGATGCCCAGTTGCCCTTGCACCTTGGCCAAGGCGCGCTCAATATCCAGGTACTTGGCGGTTCGGTTCTCGTCTGACCAGACCTGGCGCATGGCGTTATCGCTGAAGATGTCGCCGAAAATTTTTGAATCGATGATGCTTGCTGCCATAAGTTTTTCCTTGTCTGTTTTAAGAATGGGTTGCCAGCGCCACAATGCGCTCGGCTTTGAGTAGAACCGGACGGTCCACCATTTTTCCGTCCATCTGAAAAGCGCTGCTGCCGTGCCCGGCTTGCAATGCCAGAACGCGCTGCGCCCAGGCCAGCTCTTCGGCGCTGGGGGCAAGTGCAGCCTTGACGGCAGCGACCTGGCTGGGGTGGATGCACATCTTGGCCAGCAGACCCAGTGAGCGGGCATGGGCCATGTCCGTCTGAACCCGAGCCGGATCCAGGTCCGGCGTGACCCCTGCCAATGGACAGGCAAGTCCTGCAGCGCGGGAAGCAACCGCCATTTGCACAGCTGCAACATCAAGGGCCAGGCTGTTATTTGGCAAATCAAGATCAACCATGTAGTCGAGTGAGCCGAAAGCCAGGCGCTCGACGCCAGGCGCTTGCGCAATGTCCTTGAGCGCCAACATGCCGCGCGCAGTTTCAACCAGGGCAATCACCTTGGTACTTGTATCCAAAGACGTGCGCAGGTCTGCGATCTGAGACGTCGACTCGCATTTGGGCAACATGACGCAAGGGAACTTGGATTCTTTGGCGAGTGTGAGGTCGTCGGCATACCAAGGCGTTGCGCCATCATTGATTCTGAGGACGAGCCGGCCAAGTGTTTGCTTGCTTGCTCCCTCAGGCTGCTGTGCGAACAAGTCGAGCAAGCCTTGAGAAACGCATTGCCGCGCCTTGTCTTTGTCGGCAGGTGCCACAGCATCTTCCAGGTCGATGATGACGCGGTCTGCGCCGCTGGCCAGTGCTTTTGCAAACCGCTCGGGCCGGTTGCCGGGAACAAAAAGGTAGGTGGTGGCCGGGGTTGTGAGGGACATGCCTAAATGGCTCCTTCGGCGCGCAGAGCGGCGATTTGGGCTGCGTTATAGCCCAGGCCTTCGAGAATGGCTAGTGTGTGCTCACCTAGCGCAGGCACCGCATCCATGCGCGGCCCACCATGCTGCCAGGAGCCGGGCGGCAGCAGGGCAGGAATGGGCCCGGCAGAGGTGTCCACCTGTTGCCAGCGGTTTCTTGCCTGCAGTTGCGGATGGTTCCAGACTTCAGGCATGGTATTGACCTGGGCGTTGGCAATGCCTGCCTGCTCCAGACGTTCGGCCACTTGAGCCGCAGTGAGTTTGGAGAAGGCCTCAACGATCATCGATGTCAGCGAGGCGCGCTCGGCGCTGCGTTTGGCATTGGTTGAAAAGCGTTCGTCGTTGGCCAGAGCACCCTGCAGCAGAACCTTCTCACAAAAGATTTTCCATTCACGTTCGTTCTGCAACCCCAGCATGACGGTTTTGCCGTCGCCTGCGGGAAAAGGACCGTAAGGGAAGATGGTGGCGTGGCTGGCACCGGTTCGTGGCGGCGGTGTTGCTCCCTCAAAGGCGTAATACAGCGGGTAGCCCATCCATTCTGTGAGCGACTCCAGCATGGAGATATCGATACGCT
>JBILKC010000333.1:0-3160 GCA_044376885.1 Hylemonella sp.
CACGATCTCTTCGCTTTTATAGAAGCAGGTATGTGGCCCCATCACCTGAAGCCACGCTGTGTCGCCCGGTTTGAGTTGCGTGGTGTGCGACGGCAGCCGCGCTTTAACTATCGTGCCGTTGTGCGCTGCACTGAGGATCACATGGGTGCCCACTTCTTGTACCTGACGCACCTCCATGGGCAACGCACCAGAGGCTTGTGCCTTAACCAAGGTTACGTATTCTGGTCGAACGCCGAGCTTATAGTCGCCACTGGGCAGTTCGACGCCAGCAAGCAGGGGCAAGCTGGAACCAGCCATCTCAAAAGCTGTCCCGTTACTGCGTCCGGTCAAAAAATTCATACCGGGCGAGCCGATGAAGTGGCCCACAAAAGTGTGGCTAGGGCGCTCGAACAGGTCAGCCGCGCTGCCCACTTGCACCGCGCGCCCACGCGTCATCACTACCACCTGCTCGGCAAAGGTCAGGGCTTCTACCTGGTCGTGGGTCACATAAATCAGGGTGAGATTGAGCTCCTGTTTGATCTGCTTGAGCTTACGGCGCAGTTGCCATTTGAGGTGCGGGTCGATCACTGTCAGCGGCTCATCAAACAACACCGCTGACACGTCAGGGCGTACAAGGCCACGGCCAAGCGAAATTTTTTGTTTGGCATCTGCTGCCAGGTTGGATGCGCGCTGGTTGAGCTGGGCACTCATATCCAACATTTCAGCAATCACACCCACGCGCTCCTTGATCTTTGCGGCCGGCATTTTGCGATTGCGCAAAGGAAAAGCCAGGTTTTCAGCCACCGTCATGGTGTCGTAAATCACCGGAAATTGGAACACCTGAGCAATATTGCGCTGTTGGGGGCTGCACTGGGTGACGTCTTGTCCGTCAAACTTCACGCCGCCCTGGGAAGGTGTCACCAACCCGGACATGATGTTGAGCAAGGTGGTTTTGCCACAGCCAGAGGGCCCCAGTAGCGCGTAGGCACCGCCGTCTTCAAACGTCATTTGAAGGGGTAGCAAGGCGTAGTCGCTCTCCTGCTTGGGGCGGGGCCGATACGCGTGGGCCAGGTCGAGTTCTATGCGTGCCATCTCAACAGCCTTTGGCCAGCACCGGCGCTTGCAGCAGCAGACCCTGAGAGTCAAATGCATAGACCTCTGCGGGGTTGAAGTAAAAAGTCGTTGACGCACCTAGACCAAAATGGTGGACGCCTGTGAGTTGCGCTACCAGCTCGCCCAACGCAGTCTGAAAATGTACAAAAGTGTCGCTTCCTGAAATTTCTGCCAACTCCACCTTTCCGGGCAAGGCCACATCGCCCGGCTGCACCAAAGTGCGTAAGGCGCTGGCACGCATACCAATGGTCAGGGCTTCGTTTCTTTGAGCTGCGCCAGGGAGCACCATGTCAAGGTCGGGTCCCTGATCGAGTTGTACCCCGGTTGCCGTGCGTTGCGCCCCCAGCAGGTTCATGGGCGGATCGCTGAAAGCCCTCGCCACGCGAATCGAGCTCGGTGCGTGAAACACTTCCGAAGAGGGCCCATACTGCAGCAGTTCACCCGCGTCCAGTACGGCGGTGTATCCACCCAGCAACAGTGCCTCGCCAGGTTCAGTCGTGGCATAAATGACGGTTGAGTCCCCGGTAGCAAATAGTGCGGTCAGCTCGTCGCGCAGTTCTTCGCGGAGTTTGTAGTCCAGATTGACAAGCGGCTCGTCGAGGAACATGAGCGGCGCGCCTTTGACCAGGGCGCGGGCCAGTGCCACACGCTGCTGCTGACCCCCTGAGAGTTCAGAGGGGTAGCGGTCGAGAAACATCTCAATATGCAGTTTTTCTGCCATGGCATTAACGCGCTGCGCTATGTTCTTTTCTCCGCGGAGCTTTAGCGGCGAGGCAATGTTGTCAAAGACTTTCATGGATGGGTAATTGATGAACTGCTGGTAAACCATGGCCACATTGCGCTCGCGCACAGGCACGCCCACCACATCGACACCATCCACCAGGACCCGCCCGCCAGTAGGTAAGTCCAGACCGGCCATGAGACGCATCAAGCTGGTTTTACCCGCCTGGGTCGCCCCCAGCAGCACTGTGACGGCGCCAGGGCAAACCTCCAGATCCAGGTCATAGAGCCACTGCTGCGCCCCCACCTTTTTGCTCACACCTTCAAGCCGTAACGCCATCTCAAACCTTTTGCATGTTTGCACCTATTTGGCGCACCGAATATTCGCTTGTGAGAATTATTGTTCGCTATTATTCGTTTAAGCTAGGTGTTTACCCTGAAATTATTCCTTTTGGTTCGAATTAGAGTCTAGGTATGCTTTCTAAGCATTGAAAATCAATTCTCGATGAACCCCAATCCTCGCCAAATCAAACTCCTCAAGGTCGTGCAAGCCACTGGATCGGTGACAGTTGAAGAACTGGCAGACCAATTGGGTGTGACGCTACAAACCGTGCGCCGCGACGTCCAGCGCCTGGCCGACGAGGGGCTGCTGACACGCTTTCATGGTGGGGTGCGGGTACCGGGCTCTACAGTGGAAAATATGGCCTATCCTCAACGTGAGGTCATGCATGTTGAAGGCAAAGCTCGTATCGCACGCGCTGTGGCCGCCGCCCTGCCCCACGGCTGCTCGCTGATACTGAACATTGGCACCACCACCGAAGCCATCGCCCGCGCCCTGATGCAGCATACCGGCCTGCGCGTGATCACCAACAACCTGAATGTTGCCGCGATCCTGAGCGCCAACCCGAACTGCGAGGTGATCGTGGTTGGCGGTGTGGTGCGTGGGCGCGACCAAGGCATAGTGGGCGAGGCAGCAGTGGACTTTATCCGCCAGTTCAAGGTCGATATTGCGCTCATCGGCATTTCGGCCATCGAATCAGACGGTTCGCTGCGCGACTTTGACTACCGCGAAGTTAAGGTCTCTCAAACCATCATTTCCCACGCCCGCGAGGTGTGGGTGGCCGCTGACAGCAGCAAGTTCAACCGGCCAGCCATGGTCGAGGTGGCGCAGTTATCGCAAGTTGACCGGCTGTTTTCTGACGCCGTACCGCCTGACCCATTTATGGAACTCATGGCCCAAGCACAGGTTCGGTTTGAACTCGCTTAAGGCTGGACATCACCCCACTAACATAGCACGCAATCCTTCCATGACTTACCTGCTCGCCCTTGATCAGGGCACCACAAGCTC
>JBILKC010000071.1:0-10520 GCA_044376885.1 Hylemonella sp.
TACCAAGTTTGTACTGGCCAGCCAGGCTACGGCCACCGACGGCGACTTTGCCAACATCGAAAGTGTGGTTGGCCATGAGTATTTCCACAATTGGACCGGCAACCGCGTGACCTGCCGTGACTGGTTCCAGCTCAGCCTCAAGGAAGGCCTGACTGTTTTCAGGGATCAGGAATTCAGCCAGGATCTGGCCGGGCAAGCCAGTGCCCGCGCGGTCAAACGCATCGAAGACGTGCGCGTGCTGCGAACCGCTCAGTTCCCCGAAGATGCTGGCCCGATGGCGCACCCGGTTCGTCCTGACAGTTATGTAGAAATCAACAATTTCTACACCGTGACCATTTACGAAAAGGGTGCCGAAGTGGTTCGCATGATGCAAACCCTGGTGGCCAGCCCCAACGATCCATTGGGCCGTAGTGGTTTTGCCCAAGGCATGAACTTGTACTTCCAGCGCCACGATGGTCAGGCAGTCACCTGCGACGATTTTGCCCAAGCCATTGCGGATGCCAACCCGCAATCCGAGCTGGCCGAAAGGCTACCTCAGTTCAAGCTGTGGTATTCGCAATCAGGTACACCGCATGTGAAAGCCAGCGGCCACTTTGACGCCCTGGCCCAGACCTACACACTGACCTTTGAGCAGCGTTGTGCCGCAACTCCGGGTCAGGCCGACAAGCAGCCTTTTGTCATACCCGTGACACTGGGCTTGCTTGACAGCGAAGGCCATGGAGTGCCTTTGCAATGCGAGGGGGATACCGCGCCACCCTTGACGTCGCGCACGTTTGTATTGACCCAAGCCCAGCAGTCCATCACCTTCCTCCATGTTCCAAGCGAACCGGTTCCGTCGATCCTGCGTGCATTCAGTGCACCGGTGGTGCTTGCGTTTGATTACACCGATGCCCAATTGCTGCAGCTGTTGTCGCACGACAGTGATCCCTTCAACCGATGGGAGGCAGCCCAGCGCATGGCGGTCAAGCAGGCGCTGCGTTGTATTCAAAGTCCGGACCCTGTGGGTTTATCCCGGGCTCTGGATGACGCCTTTGTTCAAGCCATGCGCAGTGTGCTCAGACACCCGGACCTGGATGCTGCATTCAAGGAGCTCGTTCTCACGTTGCCCGCCGAGACCTACATTGCCGAACAGCTTGAGGTGGTGGACCCGCAGCGTATCCATGCGGTGCGGGAGGCCATGCGCGAGCAACTGGCCATTGAACTTCTGGAAGACTGGCAATGGGCGGTTGAGGCTCACAGCGTGCCAGGCGCTTACCAGCCCGATGCACGGTCATCAGGGCGGCGCGCCCTCTCCGGCATGGCCCTGTCCATGCTGTGTCTGGCCGCCAGACACACGGGCGATGTGATCTGGCCGGGCAAGGCCTACCAGCGCTTCAAGGATGCTGACAACATGACCGACCGTTTTAATGCCCTCAACGCGTTGGTCAACAGCGGACATGCCCTGGCGGATCAGGCCTTGAGGCAATTTCATGCCATGTTCAAGAATGAAGCGCTGGTGCTGGACAAATGGTTCGCCCTGCAGGCCAGTGCCTGTGACCGGGGCGGCCAGGTGCTTCCTGCGGTACGACAGCTGATGGCGCACCCGGACTTCAACCTGCGCAACCCCAATCGCGCACGCAGCCTGATCTTCAGTTACTGCAGCGCCAACCCCGGGGCTTTCCATCGCGCCGATGCCTCGGGTTATGTGTTCTGGAGCGAGCGGATGATTGAACTTGACAGCATCAACCCGCAAGTTGCAGCGCGTTTGGCAAGAGCGCTGGACCGCTGGAAAAAACTGACCGAGCCTTACCGCAGTGCGGCCAGGGAAGCCATTGCCAGGGTAGCCGCCAAAGCTGATCTGAGCAACGACGTGCGCGAAGTCGTTACCCATGCCCTGGCCGACTGACAACAATACCAATGGAGACCCGTGATGGCCACAAAAATTTCACTCACCCGCTACCTGATTGAACAACAACGCAGCGGCGGCCTGATCCCCTCTGAATTGCGCTTGCTGCTGGAAGTGGTGGCGCGCGCCTGCAAGAGCATCAGCCAAGCTGTGAACAAGGGTGCACTGGGGGGCGTGCTGGGCGCAACACAGAGCGAGAACGTGCAGGGTGAAGTACAAAAGAAACTTGACATCATTGCCAATGAGGTTCTGATCGAGGCCAATGAATGGGGCGGCCATCTGGCGGCCATGGCCTCTGAAGAAATGGACAGTATTTACCTGGTTCCCAACCGCTACCCGCAAGGCGAATACCTGCTGCTGTTCGACCCCCTGGACGGTTCCAGCAACATCGACGTGAACTTGAGCATCGGGACTATTTTCAGTGTGCTCAAAAAAGCCGAAGGCACGCAAGGCGTTCAGGAAAGCGACTTTCTTCAAGCCGGCAACCAGCAGGTGGCCGCAGGCTATTGTGTGTATGGACCGCAAACCACGCTGGCCTTGACGGTTGGCAGCGGCGTGGCCATGTTTACCCTGGACCGCGAACAGGGCTCTTTTGTATTGACCGAAGAAAACATCAAGATCCCGCCAGACACCCAGGAGTTTGCTATCAACATGAGCAATATGCGCCATTGGGACGCACCGGTGCAGCGCTACATCAATGACTGCCTGCAGGGCAAGGACGGACCACGTGGCAAAGACTTCAATATGCGCTGGGTAGCCAGCATGGTGGCTGATGTGCATCGCATCCTGACACGGGGCGGCGTTTTTCTCTACCCATGGGACAAGCGCGATCCCCTCAAACCCGGCAAACTGCGCCTGATGTACGAGGCCAACCCCATGGGCTGGATCGTTGAGCAGGCTGGCGGCTCAGCCATCAATGGCAAACAGCGAATCCTGGACATCCAACCCGCGCACTTACACGAGCGTGTCAGCGTCATTCTGGGCTCGAAAAACGAGGTAGACACCATTTATCGCTACATGAACCACACATGAACTATACTTGATCGCCTTGAAAATATCCACCTAGACAACAAAACTTGGAGATTAAAACAATATGAGCAACTCTGAGACCGCTTACCGACGTGTCCAAGACATATCGGCCCGGATCAAGCAGCTGGAAGAAACGCTGACGGGCAATGGCAAACTCCCCATGTCCGAGATTCCAAAGATGCAGGCTGAGCTGAGCAAGCTCAAAAAGGAACAAGACCTTCTTGAACGTCGTACCCGCTAGATCCTTCGCCAGGCTGACCAGCGACAAGGCATGGGCCTTTACATGGGCCTTCAAGCCGACTCTTTGCCCGATACAATCTAGCCCGTGCCGGTGTAGCTCAGTCGGTAGAGCAGCTCATTCGTAATGCTCCATACCGACAGCATAAATACCTATACAAATCAACGACAAAAGCGCATTTCATTATGCGCTTTTTGCTTCCTGGCACACTGGTGGCACAATAGTCGCAACAATCGTTTGAGTGTCAAACCCAACGCAGTCGTTTGCGAAGCCCTCGCTTCGCTGCGATATTTCGGGAGCTGCTAAATGGCATCCATACGCGAGAGAGTTGATGCCAGTGGGAACAAAAGTTATCACGTCCAGATAAGAATCAAAGGGTTCCCCCCCCAAACGCAATCATTCCAGAGCAAGACACTAGCTAAACAATGGGCGGCCAATGTTGAGTCTGAGTTGCGTCTTGGACGCTACATGCCAACGGTTGAAGCACAGCGCCATACCGTTAAGGACTTGCTCGAAGAGTATCGTGACAAGGTTCTGAAGCCCAAGAAGCCAAAGGAAGTCCGAACTCAGTTGCCTCAGGTAACTTGGTGGATTGAAAAATTGGGGAAATTCAGCCTTGCCGATTTGACACCGGCTGCGATTGCGAAGTGCAGGGATGACCTCCTAACAACTCCTATTGGGAAGACAAAGAAAGAACCACGTAAACCAGCCACGGTGGTGCGTTATATGGGAACGCTCTCGCAGGCATTTAACGTTGCTGTTGTTGACGCCGACCGAAAATTGACCAGTGGGGGTGCGGCGTAAAACTTGGACTGGTTAAACGCAAATTCCAAGGCTTTGCCGGTACTCGACCGGACTCATCGAGCCCAAGGATATCTTGATCCTCTTCTCGTTGTACCAGCGGATATAGGCATCCACAGTTCCAATGAATTGATCAACAGAGACATCCTGCCAACTCCTCGGATAGAACAACTCGGTCTTCAATCGGCCAAAGAATCCCTCGCAGGCAGCATTGTCAGGCGAACAACCTTTGCGCGACATCGAACGCGTGAGCTTGGCGTTATGCACACGTGTAAGCCACCCTGGCCAGCGATAGTGAGCACCACGATCCGAATGAATGATGGGCTTGCTCTCACTGACACTAACTCTTTCAATGGCAGCGTCCAGCATCGTGTTTACCAGATCTGAATCAGGACGCGTGCCGATAGTCCAGCTCACTACTAGGCCGTCGAAGCAGTCGATCATTGGCGATAGATAGACCTTCCCCGCTGGGATCTGGAATTCTGTGATGTCTGTCAGCCACTTCTCATTGGGGGAGTCTGCTTGGAAGTCCCGATGGATCAGGTTCTCCGGTGCAGGGCTGATTTCTCCTAGGTAAGACCCGTACCGACGTCTTCTGTTGGCAGCAACCACCAAGCATTCCTGTTTCATCAGGCGCTGCACGACCTTCTCCGAGAGGTGTACATGCCGCCTGCCAAGTGCAGCCCGCATTCGCCTGTAGCCGTAGCAACGGTGATTGCTTTGGAACACGTCGGCAATGGCAATCCGGGCATCTGCATACTTGTCCGGCCCCTTGAGCCGTGCACAGTGATAGAAGTAAGAGCTGCGCGCCAGGTCCAGCTCAGCCAGCAATTCCGCCAGCGTGTAGGAACTCTTCAGGGCGTCAACCAGCAGGGTCTTCTCCCGATTGCTCAGGAGCTGCGGGGCGACGCCCAGGCCTTTTTTTAACAGTTCATTGGCCTTCTTCAAGAGATCATGTTCAAGCTGCAAACGCCGGACATCACGCTCTAGGAGTGCAACTTGTTGCTCTAACTCCGTCAGGTCTTTGGGTTTTGGTGTCGTCTGCGATGTTTGTCGTCGCTTCATGGATGCTGAGGCCTCTCGGCCCAGTAGTTGGTTCTTCCAGTTGTACAAGGTTGGCCTGCACACACCTACAGATTCGGCAATGGTCAGCGCGCTGGTCGTTCTGGTACACAGTTCCAGCACCGCTGCGTTCTTTACTTCTGTGGGATATTGGATATTCGGTGCACGGCCCACCATACGACGGCGAAGCTGTGGATGCAGTTCATCAATCCATCTGACGAGTAAGTCCCTGCAGGGGTATCCCAGTGCCTTGAGGGTAGAGGCAATGCATTTCTCGTGATCGAGGTAATGTTGGACTGCAGCTTGGATTTGTTCAGCCGTGTACTTCACCCTGGATCGGGTGTACACAACCTGCAAGTCTCGATTCCGTGCGTACTCTCGATACCAACCCTTGAGTGAATTCTTTGTCGGATAGCCCAACTGCCTAATGGTCGGTCCGGTACGTTTACCGTGTTTGATGTAGAGCTTGACGGCCCGAATTCTCTCTTCGTATGAATACATGAACTACCTCCAGGTAGTCCAAGTTTTACGCCGCACCCCCACCCTGTCAATTTTCGGTCGGCGCCAACAGCGTTATCTTAAATTCAGATTTTTCATAACTAGTTGACTGGGTTTGGTAGAAACTATTAGTTTTCTACCACGCGCCAAAACTACCGTACAAATGAGCAAAAGAACCGCTAAGTCATTGTCATGGCTATCAATCATGTCCCATTCTGAATGGGAACCGACAATCAACGCCCTGACTGCAGCAGCACCACCAGCGCACCGGCACCACCTTCGGACGGTTTGGCCTGCACAAAGGCCAACACCTCGTTTTTTTGTACCAGCCAGCTGTGGACGCGTGACTTGAGAACCGGCGTCTTGCCGGGCGAGCCCAGCCCCTTGCCGTGCACCACCCGCACACAGCGGATACCGTGTTTATGCGCTTCTCGGATGAACTGGCCCAGCGCTTCGCGGGCGTCATCGGTTCGCAGTCCGTGCAAATCAAGCTGGCGCTGAATGCGCCACTGGCCCTGGCGCAGTTTGCGTGTGACATCTGTGCCAATGCCGGGGCGACGAAAACTCAGGTGCTCGTCGGTGTCGAGCAGGGTGCTGACGTCCATCTCGTCACTCAGCGTTTCGCGCAAAGCAGCGGCTTCGTCTTTTTGGCTTTGCAGCGCCACAATTGGTTTTTGCTCTTTTTTCAGGAGCGCATGACCTTTATCTGGTAACGGTTTAACAGCACCTGCAGCCTTGATGAACAAGTCGCGGTTGGATACTGTGCGTTGCGCCTCCCGCTTGAGTTCGCGTTCTTTTTCGGCAGCGCGCAAGGCCTGCGCCGAAATTTCCTTTTTGATGTGCTTCAAATCTGCCAGTGAAACCACTTTCGGGCGGGCGGTCATATCAGCCCCTGTTCGGCCATCGACAGCGTCTGCCCCGCCGCCACAATCACGTGGTCGAGCACCCGCACATCCACCAGCGCCAGCGCTGCCTTCAGGGTCTGGGTGAGTGCCTCGTCGGCACGGGAAGGCTGCACCGCTCCGCTTGGGTGGTTGTGCGCCAGCACCACGGCGCTTGCCTTGTGGTGCAAGGCGCTCTGGACCACCTCGCGCGGATACACGCTGGTTTGGGTCAATGTTCCCCTGAACATTTCATCCATGGCCAGCAGCCGGTTCTGACTGTCCAGAAAGAGCACGGCAAACACTTCATGCGCACGGCTGCCCAGGTGCAGCTGCAGGTAGTACTTCACGGCTTGCGGGTCGGCAAATACTTCCCGCTCCTGCAGACGCTGGCCCATGGCGCGGCGGGCCAGCTCCAGCACGGCCACAATCTCGGCCCGCTTGGCGGGGCCCAGCCCTTTCACCCCTTTGAGGTCATCCGCCGTGGCATGCAGCAGCCCGGCCATGCCGCCAAATCCACCCTGATGCTTGTCAGTCTTGCTTGGGGTGCTCTCTTTTTTGAGTTCAAGCAGTTCTTCAGCCATCTGCAAGACACCCTTGCCCTTGATGCCGGTGCGCAGCAGGATGGCCAGCAACTCCGCGTCACTGAGTGCGGCCACACCACGTGCGAGCAGCTTTTCGCGCGGACGGGAGTTGGCAGGCAGGTCTTTGAGGGGCATGGTGCAAGTGTTGACGTGGATGTGGTCGCGGGCCAGGGCGGAGCAGGCCTAGCTGCCCTGGCGAACAGAGGCCTGCGTATTCGTCGCGTCCGCTGCGTCCAGCCGATCCAGCACTGCGAGCGCCTTGGTCACATCACCCGTGGCGGCCATGGCGCGGAAATGGTTTTCGGTGTCCCACGCAGATAGCGCATGGGCGCTGAGCTGCTCCACCAGTTTGTTCATGGACAGACCCCGGCTTTGCGCAAGCGCCTTGAGGCGCTGTGCCGTGTCGTCTGGTAGTCGTATTGTCAAAGTGCTCATGTCCATTCCTCCAAACATTGCGCGGGCGTCAACACCCGCAGATGACCTAATCGCAACTCACCCCCGCGCAAGTCACGCAAATTGTGGGTCACGATTGCGTGTGCCCCGCCTGCCAGCGCCAGCTCTATCAAATGGTTGTCCCCCTCATCGGGCAAATTAGACCGCCAACCATAGTAAACCGTCACCCAGCGCCCCTGGAGCGCCAATGCCGCCAGCACGTCGCGCCGCTCCTGCGTGGTAGTCAAATCACCCCACACTGGGCGCTCCAGCAAGTCTTGGTACTCCAGCCACAGTGCGTTACCAAACAAAGGCTGCAAGCTGCCGCTCAAAGCCCCGCGCAGCACCGCCCGTGACGCGCCACCCGCTGAGCGCAGGCCCGCGACAAACACATTGGTATCGATAACGACCGGGATCATAGTGATAGCATATGTGCTGTCACGCGTTTGTGCAAGCGCAGCAGGGAATTCACTTCATGGCTGTTGGTGCTTGACGACATGAATGTTTCTGTCTCGGCTTGCTTGGCGGGGCTCAGCCCTTTCACACCTTCCAGATCATCCCCCATCGCATACAGGAGCCCAGTTCGCATTTAGCTGTTTACGATAGGACAAGCTGGAGCTATATGCGAAAAGTTCAACCTACGCAGGCCAGTTCGACAAGTACAAGCAACATCATCTTTTTACAAACAAATGAAACGTTGTTAGCCCATCGCTAAAATACTGTTTTAATATACAGTAATTAAATCTTGACCTTTTTCCCATAAGTTGAATTGACAGGAACCTCTTCTCATACAGCCGCAAGATTAAGTCACTCAGCAAATCAAAAATAAGAGACGTATCGACCCTGGAAAAGATTTTTACTTGCTACCCTCCAGGTACTAGGCAGAAAAATACCTAGCCATAATTTTGGATGAAATAAACAATGAGTGAACGCAACTTCACCCCCCTTCCGCCATCCGTGGTCGCGATGAAGCACGCGAGAATTCTTGCTGGCAATGCCCCAAGGACTCTTGACCTCTTTGCTGGATGTGGTGGACTTACCCTTGGTTTTGATGCCGCAGGTTTTAAGACCATTGGAGCCGTTGAGTTTGATGCTGATGCAGCCCGATCTCATGCGATGAATTTCTTGTCAGATCGTCCACACGACTTATTTGAGGCTCACGCTAAGGCGAAGGACATCACCAAGATAGAGCCCGAAGAACTATTGAAATCTTTTGGATATGCCGGGCCTGCAGAAAATCACGTGGACGTGATTATTGGAGGGCCACCCTGTCAAGCTTTTGCTCGTGTCGGTCGAGCCAAATTGAGGGAGGTCGCTGATCATCCAGAGGCTTTTTTGAAAGACCCGCGAGGAAATCTTTACTTGCGCTATCTTCATTACGTCAATAAGTTAAATCCAATTGCGATCCTGATGGAAAACGTTCCAGATGTTCTCAACTATGGCGGACACAATGTTGCAGAGGAGACTTGCGAAATTTTGACGGAAATGGGTTATCGCTGTGGTTACACACTCCTGAACTCAGTGTATTTTGGGGTTCCGCAGATGCGCGAAAGAATGTTTCTTGTTGCAGTTGCGGCATCAGTTACTGACCGAATTACGTTCCCGTCACCAACACATTGGATCGAAATTCCAAGAGGCTATGAAGGCACGCGACAAGTTGCATTGCAGACGGTAAAACGAGATTTGTTTAATCCGGACGTATTTTTTCACGAGCCTCCTAAGGCCGATTGTTTGTCATGCCTGCCAGCAGTGACAGCCGCTGATGCCATGCAAGATTTGCCGGTCATAACAGAGCACTTGGAGGGTAAGATGAAGAAAGGTGCGAGACGCTTTGATACGCTCGTCCCCTATCCGAAGAGCCACTTGAACTCATATGCAAAATTGATGCGGTCTTGGCCAGGCTTTGAGAGCGACGGAGGCATCAAAGACCACGTTATCCGCTATTTACCTAGGGATTACATGATCTTTAGACGAATGAATCCTGGTGATCAATATCCACAAGCCTATGCTCATTCGGTCGAGCTATTTCATGAGCGTATCGCCGAGCGACGTGCGAAGACAGGCAAACCTTTAACCGAGCGATCGAAGGAGTACAAGGAAATTTGGGCTGCAACAGTCCCGCCTTATGACGCTGAGAAATTCCCCAACAAGTGGCGAAAAATGGAGTCGAATGCTCCTGCACGTACCCTGATGGCGCATTTGGGTAAGGACGGGTATTCGCACATCCACTACGACAGTGCTCAAGCTCGGACGGTTTCTGTTCGTGAAGCCGCTCGTCTTCAATCTTTTCCAGATGGGTTTGTGTTGTCTGGTTCAATGAATCCCGCATTCAAGCAAATTGGGAATGCTGTCCCAGCCTTGTTGGCGAAGGCTATCGCAGTAAATCTTTATCGTTTAATTTTGGAGAAGCATGTTGAGAAAACTAGCGCTCAAGAAGCTTAAGGGGTCTGATCTTTCATTTTTTAAGTCCTATTTCTTAAAGCACCCAAATTCCAAGCAAAAAGGATTCAATCTTGATACGAAGGTGATCGAAGGAAGTTTCTTCCCAGCGCTAAAGAAATTGCTAGATCCCTTGCCAAAGAAGGCCGCACATGTGGATTTGGTTTTTTTAGGCCCTGGATTGGCCTCAGCGCATTCTCTAGCGCGAAAGGTAAAAATTGACGCTAAAAATCTCCGCCTCAACGGCGAATTGATTCACGACCCAGACGATGAGCCAAACCGATATGACTCTTTGACTGTGGGTGATTTTGCAGTGCTGGAATTCGGTGGCTCTGCTATCCCTGAATCTGTAAAGGTTGTGCTTGTCTCGGCTAACAACACTGAAGATGCCACACTCCACGAAGTGCTCAACGGTAAGCTCGGCCAAGAAGATGATTCGATGATGGTGTTGTCGGAGGACGAATTGCAAGCTGCAATAGACACCGCTTCACCAAATCAATTGCATCCGATACGCGATTGGTTAGATCCCGTTTTATTAGAGGAGGTTGGGTCTGGCGATGCTTCCGCGGTGCTCTCTGTCAATAAACGCAGACTCGGCAGAGGCATTAGTCCGGATGCTTTTAAAGCAACGAAAGAGGCCGCGGCTAAAACTGGCCAGCTTGGTGAAGAGT